>JAITWF010000033.1 GCA_031285415.1 Deferribacteraceae bacterium | reverse complement strand
AGATACTGTCCCCTCTAGAGTCTCTGGTAGTGGCTCTACAACCGTCACAGCTGCGCTATCTTTCGGATTGTAGCGAGGGATAGTTAATTTAACCGTATATGTGCCGAGCCCTGTTGGTGTGCAAGAGGTGCCAGTTTGCCCCTCCTCGCAGGTGCCTATCCATGTATATACCCCTATGCCCTCGTTGCCGTCGTAGTTCGCTGTCAGTGTATCACCTAACACTGGGTTAGTTGGTGTGATATATACTACATCAGAGAGATCGGATGGTGCTGCAACCGTTACAGGTGCGCTATCTTTAGGATTATATCCGCTGATATTTAATGTAACGCTATATGTGCCAGCCGCTGTTGGTGTGCAAGTTGCCCCTGTGCCATCCTCCTCGCATGCGCCTGTCCAGATGTACGCCTCTACGCCGTCCTCGCTGCCAGTGTAGCTAGCTGTAAGGACGTCAAAGCCTAATACAGGGCTACTTGGAGAGATCAGTACAGTTCCCTCTAGATCCTCTGGAATGATTATCGGATCTGTTACTGTCACATTTGCGCTACTTTTCGGGTTATATCCCTCGATAGTCAGTGTAACTTTATATGTGCCAGCGGTTGTAGTTGTGCAGGTTTCGCCAGTTTGCCCATCAGCGCATGCGCCAGTCCAAGTATATACACCCGTACCTTCGCTACCATCGTAGCTAGCTGTCAGTATATCGCCAACCTCTGCCGTTGCTGGAGAGATCGATACAGTGCCCTCTAAATCGCCTGGAACGATTACCACTGGGTCTGTTACAGTCACAGGTGCGCTATCTTTAGGGTTATATCCCTCGATAGTTAATCTAACTTTATATGTGCCAGCTGTAGTCGTGGTACATGTTGCGCCAGTTTGCCCATCAGTGCATACGCCTGTCCATGTGTATACCCCTGTGCCCTCGTCGCCATCGTAGCTAGCTGTCAGTATATCGCCAACCTCTGCCGTTGCTGGAGAGATCGATACAGTACCCTCTAGATCGCCTGGAAGGATTACAACAGGGTCTGTTACAGTCACAGGTGCGCTATCTTTAGGGTTATATCCCTCGATATTTAATGTAACTTTGTATGCGCCAGCGGCTGTAGTTGTGCAAGTTGCGCCAGTTTGCCCCTCAATGCATGTGCCTGTCCATGTGTACGCTCTGTTACCAGCTTCGCTGCCAGTATAGCTAGCTGTCAGCTTATCGCCAACCTCTGCCGTTGCTGGAGAGATCGATACAGTGCCTGCTAGATCGCCAGGAACGTTGACTATGGGCGATACAGTCACATTTGCGCTATCTTTAGGTTTAAATCCATCGATATTTAATGTAACTTTGTATGTGCCAGCTGTTGTAGTTGTGCAAGTTGCGCCAGTCTGCCCTTCGACGCAAGTGCCAGTCCATGTGTATATCTTTGTACCAGCTTCGCTGCCTGTGTAGCTAGCTGTCAGCTTATCGCCTACCTCTACGCCAGATGTCGGAGAGATATTGACGGTGCCATTCAGATCTGGATCCTCGACGACCACAGGATCTGTAACCGTTGCTGGTGCGCTACTTTTAGGGATATAGCCTGCTAGACTTACTGTAACGGTATATTCGCCAGCCGCAGATGGCTTTAGCTCTTTACCTGTTATATCAATAATGATAGTTCCGTTGCGCCTCCATTGGAATGTAACCTTTTCATTACCGCTATAATTGGCATAAAGTGTTCCCCCTAGCACTATCTGTGCTGGTGTAAGGGTTATTTCGCCTGATAGCTCGAGTGTTGCTGGTGGTGTGCTATTATCGCTACTCCCCCCTCCACCTCCACCGCAGGCAACGGTTAGTGTACTGCATGCAAATGCAAGTAAAAACAGTAACTTTCTAAACATCTCTCTCCTCCATTAATATTATATGACGAGTAATGTATATTAAATTAATCGGTATGTATTGCCCCCTTAAAGGGGGTAAAATGGGGGAGAGCTACTATTTACGGCAAATATTTTTTTATATTTATAACACTCCCCCTCCCTCAAGGGGAGGGTGTGGTGGATTAACTTTTTTGCTTGACATTTACCCTAGTGATGGTGTAACGTGTTCTCTCATATTATGCGGACGAGTGCGTAATTGTGATGAAAACAAACTCTGGGTATGCCGTTCTGTGGTGTATCTTTGCTCGATTTTCGGCAAGTGAGGGAGTTTCCGACAAGCTAATGAATTAATTTAATTTTGAGATATATTTTTTGGAGGTGTCCGTTGCCGACGCTGAATCAGTTAGTAAAATACGGCAGAATGGCTATCGTTAAGAAAACGAAGTCGCCTGCTCTGCAAGCAAATCCTCAGAGAAGAGGTGTGTGTGTGCGTGTATATACCACTACACCAAAGAAACCAAACTCCGCTTTGCGTAAAGTTGCAAGGGTGCGTCTCACAAACCAGATCGAAGTTACTGCGTATATCCCAGGTATTGGGCATAACTTGCAGGAACACTCAGTTGTACTGATTCGTGGTGGTCGTACAAAAGACCTTCCAGGTGTTCGTTATAAGATCATTCGTGGCGCAAACGATACCGCTGGAGTGGCTAAGAGAATGAAATCCCGTTCAAAATACGGCGCGAAACGTCCTAAATAAGAAGGAATAATATAATATGGCACGCAGAAGAGTTGCAAAAAAACGTGAAGTACTTCCAGATCCTATATATCGTGATGTACTCGTAACAAAATTTATCAACAGCCTTATGTATTCAGGTTGCAAAGGCGTTGCAGAGAATATCTTTTACAAGTCTATGGACCTTATAAAAGAGCGTAGCAAAGAGGAGGGCGTTGAGATCTTCCGTAAGGCGATCGAGAATATTCGCCCACTTCTAGAGGTTAAATCTCGTCGTGTTGGTGGCGCAAACTATCAGGTACCTATCGAGGTTCGCCCAGCTCGCCGTCAGGCTCTATCTATAAAATGGCTTATAGCCGCTGCTCGTGCACGCAAAGAGCGCACAATGGTTGAACGTCTTGCTGGCGAAATCCTTGACGCATCTGCTGGCAAAGGTAACGCTATGAAGAAACGTGAAGATACACACCGTATGGCAGAAGCGAACAGAGCGTTCGCTCACTTCCGTTGGTAGGAGGCTACTGTGCCAAGAGTTAAGCCCCTTGAATTAACAAGAAATATCGGTATCATGGCTCACATCGATGCCGGTAAAACAACCACTACAGAGAGAATTCTCTTCTATACTGGTGTTACGCATAAATTAGGCGAAGTTCACGACGGCGCCGCTACAACAGACTGGATGGAGCAGGAGAAGGAGCGTGGTATCACGATCACATCTGCTACAGTTCAGTGCTTCTGGAAAGATTACATGATCAACGTAATCGATACCCCAGGACACGTTGACTTCACTATTGAAGTTGAGCGTTCTCTGAAGGTTCTCGATGGCGCAGTTGCTGTATTCTGCGCAGTTGGTGGCGTTCAGCCGCAGTCTGAAACCGTTTGGCGTCAGGCTGACAAATATAAAGTGCCACGTATGGCGTTTGTCAATAAGATGGACAGAACTGGCGCAAACTTCAAACGTGTTGTAGAGATGATGAAAACTCGTCTCGGTGCAAGACCACTCGTTATCGCTCTCCCGATCGGTGCAGAGGATAAGTTTGAAGGGATGATCGACCTCGTGAAGATGCAGGCGATCGTATGGCACGGTGAAGAGCTTGGTGCTAAGTTTAGCTACGAGCCGATCCCTGCTGATATGATGGAAGAGGCGCAAGCTGCTCGTACTGAGATGATCGATACAGCGGCAGAGGCAGATGAAGAGATGATGACTAAATACCTCGATGGTGAAGAGCTTTCGGTCGATGAGATCAAAGCTGCTATCCGTAAAGGTACGATAGACCTCATGTTTAACCCTGTTATATGCGGTTCATCTTTCAAAAACAAAGGCGTACAGATACTTCTCGATAGCGTAATCGACTACCTACCATCGCCACTTGATATTCCAGCTATAGTTGGTAAGAATCATAAAGGCGAAGATATAGCTCGTGAAACTAAAGATGACGCTCCATTCTCTGCGCTTGCATTTAAAATTATGACTGACCCATATATGGGACAGCTCACATACTTCCGTGTATACTCTGGATTCCTTGAGGCTGGTAACTACGTGTTGAACAGCACCAAAGATAAGAAAGAGCGTATCGGTCGTCTGTTAAAGATGCAGTCGAATAAACGTGATGAGATAAAAGATATATTTGCAGGCGATATCTGCGCAACAGTCGGTTTGAAGTATACAACCACTGGCGATACGCTTTGCGACGAAAATAACCCTGTTATCCTTGAGTCTATGGATTTCCCAGAGCCTGTTATCAGCGTTGCTGTGGAGCCTAAGACGAAGGCGGATCAGGATAAACTATCTGTAGCTCTCCAGAAACTTGCTGCGGAGGATCCATCTTTCCGTGTACGTGTAGATGAGGAGACAGGTCAGACGATCATCGCTGGTATGGGTGAACTTCACCTTGAGATCATCGTAGATCGTATGCTTCGTGAGTTCAAAGTTGAGGCGAACGTTGGTAACCCACAGGTTGCTTATCGTGAGACGATCAGAAAACCTGTTAAGGTTGAAGGTCGCTACATTAAACAGTCTGGTGGTCGTGGTAACTACGGTCACGTATGGCTTACAATGGAGCCGAAAGAGCCAGGTGCTGGCTTTGAATTCGAGAACAAAGTTGTGGGTGGCTCGATTCCAAAGGAGTATATCCCTGCGATCGAGAAGGGTGTTAACGAATCGATGGAGTCTGGCGTTATGGCTGGATACCCAGTTGTTGACATGAAGATTACCGTAATCGACGGATCTTACCACGATGTAGACTCGAACGAGATGGCGTTTAAAATTGCAGCCTCTATGGCGTTCAAAGAGGGGATGGCGAAGGCTAGCCCAGTTCTCCTTGAGCCTATTATGAAGGTTGAAGTTGTAACACCAGATGAGTATATGGGCGACGTTATGGGCGATATCAGCTCACGCCGTGGCCGTGTTGAAGGGATGGATATGCAGAACGGCGCACAGGTTGTGCGTGCACTAGTTCCATTGAAAGAGATGTTTGGCTATGCTACATCTATGCGCTCCTTTACACAGGGTAGAGCTACATACTCGATGATCTTTAGCAAATATGAAGAGGTTCCAAACAATATTGCTGAAGAGATCATAAAATCAAAAAATTAAGAATTAAATAAATAATCGGAGGAATTCCAAATGGCAAAGCAGAAGTTTGAGAGAAAAAAGCCACACGTAAACGTTGGAACGATCGGTCACGTAGACCACGGTAAAACTACGCTTACAGCGGCATTGACAAACGTATTGGCAAAGAGAGGTCTAGCAGCATTCGTAGACTACGCTAATATCGATAAAGCCCCAGAGGAGCGTGAGCGTGGTATCACAATCGCAACCTCACACGTAGAGTACGAGTCAGCGAAGCGTCACTACGCACACGTAGACTGCCCAGGCCACGCCGACTATGTTAAAAACATGATCACAGGTGCGGCACAGATGGACGGCGCAATCCTCGTTGTATCAGCAGCAGACGGCCCTATGCCGCAGACACGTGAGCACATCCTTCTTGCTCGTCAGGTTGGCGTTCCATATATCGTAGTATTCATGAACAAGTGCGATATGGTTGACGATCCTGAACTTCTCGAACTCGTAGAGATGGAGATCCGTGATCTTCTGTCTACATATGAGTTCCCAGGCGACGATACTCCAATCGTTAAAGGTTCAGCTCTTAAAGCACTCGAGAATCCAGAGGATGCAGCACTTGCACAGCCAATTCTAGACCTCGTAGATGCGCTTGATAGCTATATTCCAGAGCCACAGCGTGCGATCGACCTTCCATTCCTAATGCCTATCGAGGACGTGTTCTCGATCTCTGGCCGTGGAACAGTTGTTACTGGTCGTGTTGATAGAGGTAAAGTTAAAGTTGGTGAGGAGATCGAGATCGTTGGTATCCGTGACACTCAGAAAACAACTGTAACAGGCGTAGAGATGTTCCGCAAACTCCTCGATGAGGGTGTTGCAGGTGACAACATCGGCGTACTTCTAAGAGGTACCAAGAAAGACGACGTTGAGCGTGGTCAGGTACTTGCGAAACCAGCTTCAATTAAACCACACAAGAAGTTTAAAGCAGAGGCATATATATTGACACAGGCAGAGGGTGGTCGTCACACACCATTCTTCGGCGGCTATCGTCCACAGTTCTACTTCAGAACGACCGACGTAACCGGCGTAGTAACGCTAGCAGAGGGTGTAGAGATGGTAATGCCAGGCGATAACATCAGCTGTGAAGTAGCACTTATCAACCCAATCGCTATGGAGAAGGGCTTGCGCTTCGCTATTCGTGAGGGTGGCAGAACGGTTGGTGCTGGCGTCGTTTCAGAAGTTATTGAGTAATTTTTACGTAGGGGCGAGGTTAGCTCGCCCTATAATATAAGGAAAACAGATGGAAAATCAAAAGATCCGTATAAAACTCAAAGCTTTCGAGCATAAGATATTGGACAAGGCCGTGCGTGATATAGTTAACACTGCAAAACGCACAGGTGCACGTGTTGTAGGTCCAATACCGTTGCCAACACGCATTGAGAAATTTGTAGTAACACGCTCTCCTCACGTTGATAAAGATTCTCGTGAGCAATTTGAAATTAGAACTCACAAACGTTTGATTGATATATTCGAGCATAACCCTCAGACTATCGAGGCTCTTATGAAGCTTGAGCTGTCTGCTGGCGTAGATGTAGAGATTAAACTATAAAAGGTAGGTCTCATGGTTAAAGGGATTATCGGAAAAAAGATTGGGATGACACAAATATTTACCCCAGATGGTAACGTTGTTCCAGTTACAGTAGTAGAAGCCGGCCCTTGTGTGGTTACACAGAAGAAAACTGTGACCACCGATGGCTATAATGCTATACAGATCGGATTTGAAACAATAGTTTCAGAGAAGAAGCTGAACAAGCCTCAGTATGGACATTTCAAGAAGGCTGGCGTAGAGCCAATGAAGCACCTTCGTGAAATTCGCATGGACGAAGTTGAGTCATTCAACGTCGGTCAAGTTATCTCTGCTGATATATTTGCCGAAGGGGATGTTGTAGACATTCAAGGTATCTCGATCGGTAAAGGTACGCAGGGTGTTATGAAGAGACACAACTTTGCAGGTGGCCCTGGTGGTCACGGCTCTACATTCCATAGACGCGCAGGCTCTATCGGTATGAAAGAGTGGCCAGCTGAAGTCATCAAAGGCAAAAAGATGGCTGGACATATGGGTGCAAGGAAAGTTACAACACAACGCTTGAAGATCGTTAGTGTTATGACAGAGAAGAATATCATCCTTATACAGGGTGCTATTCCTGGACACGACAACGGAGTGGTTTATATAAAATCAACCGTTAAACCTCGCAGACCAGTAATTCGTCAAGAACCAAAAGCTGCAAAGAAAAAATAATCGTAAGTGCGCTTTGTAGTGATACAAGGCGCATTGCGCTATTTTAGCTGCATATATTTTGCACATAATATAATTGTGAGCTTGACTCGCAATCATTTATGTGCTTTTATACATGCTCGCTACGATAAAATCGCTTGTGACAATACCGACCTCAGGTAAAATTATACAAGCGTGCTGTGTGTCGTGTTTCCACGACAGCAGAAAAAATAAGGTTATGAGGAAATTAACTCAAATGGCAAAATTGGAAGTGAAAAACCTTGCGAATGAGGTTGTCGGCTCCGTTGATGTGCAAGATGATATCTTGCAAGCGGAAGTCAAACCCGCCCTCATTCATGAAGTGGTTGTAATGCAGCTTGCCTGCCGCAGAGCGGGAACGCATTCAACAAAGACAAAAGGGTTCGTATCAGGCGGCGGACGCAAGCCTTGGAAACAGAAAGGAACTGGTCACGCACGCTCAGGTTCTACACGCTCTCCACTCTGGAGAGGCGGTGGCACAATCTTTGGGCCTCTACCTAGAGATTACTCCTACTCAATGCCTAAAAAGAAAGTAAAGGCAGCCCTCAAGTCGATCTTAAGTGCAAAACACGCTGAAAACCGTGTATGCGTGATCGATCTTTTTGACATAAAAGAGGGGAAAACAAAAGAGGCAGTTGCTGCGATGAACAAGTTCGGTGTTAATCGTGGTGCGCTTTTTATTGTTGATGACGTGGATGAAAAGGTGATTAGAGCATTCCGCAACATTCCGTACGTGGATTTTCTGCATGTAGACGGGCTTAATGTTTACGATATCGTAAACGCTAGAAGTATCTTTATACTGAAAAGCTGCCTTTCTAAGATCGAAGAGAATCTATCGCTCACAAAGAAGATGGCGTA
Organism: Deferribacteraceae bacterium; assembly: GCA_031285415.1. Lineage (GTDB taxonomy): Bacteria > Chrysiogenota > Deferribacteres > Deferribacterales > JAISNW01 > JAITWF01. The sequence goes on along the minus strand of JAITWF010000033.1, from coordinate 13,084 downwards.
GGAGGGACGTATGATAACAATTTATGACGTATTACAACGTCCGATGATGACTGAAAAGTCTATGATGCTAAAAGAGGCTGATAATACTATCGTATTTAAAGTTCATCCAGAAGCAAACAAACGCCAGATCAAGGAAGCTGTGGAGCAGTTCTTTAACGTAAAAGTTAAAGAGGTTCGCTCAATGAATTACAACGGAAAAGAGAAACGCTTCGGCCGCACTATGGGTCGCCGTAATGATTGGAAGAAAGCGTTAGTCGTCCTCAAAGAGGGCGAGACTCTCGAATTCGTGTAGGAGAAGAGGTAAACATCCATGGGAATCAAAACCTTCAAACCAACATCGAAAGGTGTGCGTTTTAAGACTGCCAGCGACTTCAAAGAGGTTACAGCTGACAAGCCTGAAAAGTCGCTCACCTCGACTAAGATACGTAAAGACGGTCGCAACGGCTACGGTCGTATAACCGTTCGCCATATGGGCGGCGGTCATAGAAAGCGCTATCGTGTTATCGATTTTAAGAGAAATAAAGATGGTATCATGGCACGTGTAGAGACGATCGAATACGATCCGAACCGCACGGCTAATATAGCCCTGCTGTCTTATGCAGATGGCGAAAAGCGCTACATACTAGCTCCTAATGGGCTGAAAGTTGGCGATATGGTGCAGAGTGGTACTGGTGCTGATATTAAGCCTGGTAACGCACTTATGCTGAAAGAGATGCCGGTTGGTACGCTTATTCACAACGTTGAGATGCGCCCTGGTAAAGGTGGTCAGCTGGTTCGTTCAGCTGGTACATTCGCACAGCTCCTCTCTAAAGAGGGTGAGTACTGCCACCTTCGTCTGCCATCAAGCGAAATCCGCCTTATTAAATCGGAGTGTCGTGCAACTATCGGTCAGGTAGGCAATATTGATCATGAAAATATCAGCCTAGGTAAAGCTGGTCGCAAGCGTTGGATGGGTGTTCGCCCAACCGTACGTGGTGTTGCAATGAACCCAGTAGATCACCCACACGGTGGTGGTGAAGGTCGTACATCAGGCGGTCGTCACCCAGTTACACCTTGGGGTAAACCTACTAAAGGTTACAAGACACGTAAGAAGAATAAAACTTCGAACAAGCATATTGTTACGAAGAGAAAGAAATAAGGTAGGAGGCTACTGTGCCAAGATCGCTTAAAAAAGGCCCATTTATAGACGGCCACCTGCAAAAAAAGGTTGACGCTGCAAAAGAGAGCGGCGACAAGAAGGTCATCAAGACATGGTCACGCAGAAGCACAATCGCTCCAGATATGGTAGGGTTGACTTTCGCAGTGCATAACGGGCAGAAATTTATACCCGTGTATGTTACGGAAAATATGGTTGGTCACAAGATGGGTGAATTCTCATTGACTAGAACCTTTCGTGGACATAAGAAAGAAGATAAAAAAATTAAGAAATAAAGGTATAAACTTATGGTAGCCAATGCGAAAGCAATGTACGTGAGAGTATCTACCCGTAAGTCCCGTGAAGTGGCAGACCTTGTCCGTGGAAAGCAGGTAGAGGAAGCACTCAGAATTTTAAAATTTACCCCCCGCAAGCCAGCAGCTCATATCGCTAAGGTGATTCGCTCTGCTATGGCAAATGCGGAAGAGAACAATAACGTGAAGGATCTTTCTAACGTTAAAGTGGGCGAAATCCGCATAGAGATGGGCCCACCAATGAAACGCTTTACGCCTCGTGCATATGGTAGAGCGTCCCTTCATCGTAAACCGACCACTCATATCAAAGTGGTGCTTGTTAATGCGGAGGTGAAGTAGTGGGACAGAAGGTTAATCCAAACGGATACAGGCTTGGGGTCAACAGACCTTGGAGCTCTGTGTGGTATGCAAATAAAAAAGATTATCGCACCAACCTCATAGAGGATATCAAAATACGCAAGTTTTTGAAAAAACGCCTCTATAACGCAGGGATAGCGCAGGTGGGTATCGAGCGTATGGGTCAGAAGATCCGTATCACTCTGCACACAAGCCGCCCAGGTATGGTAATCGGTAAGAAAGGCGCAGATATAGATAAACTCAAAGATCTGCTCAAACAGTTTACCAAGGCAGAGGTGCTTTTGGTAATCCGTGAAGTTCGCAAACCTGAATTAGACGCAATACTTGTGGCTGAGAATATCGCTGCACAGCTTGTTCGTCGTATAGCTTTCCGTCGTGCTATGAAAAAAGCGGTTTTAACAACCCTTAAAGCTGGCGGTCAGGGAATTAAGGTTATGTGTAGCGGTCGTCTTGCTGGCGCAGATATAGCTCGTACCGAATGGTACATTAAAGGGCGCGTGCCACTGCAGACACTTCGTGCAGCTATAGATTACGGTACCGCCGAAGCCCTTACTGCTTATGGGATCATAGGCGTAAAAGTTTGGATCTGTACAGGCGAGATACTGGAAGAGCGTGCTAAAGACAATAAAGACGCTCGAGGAGCTGAATAAGATGTTAATGCCAAAAAAGACAAAATTCAGGAAACAATTTAAAGGTCGTATGAAAGGTAAAGCTACGACTGGTAATACAGTTGTTTTCGGCGAATATGGTCTTGCTAGTGCTGATAAAGCGAAGCTGACCAGCCGCCAGATAGAGGCAGCTCGTGTTGCGATCAATAGATTTTTGAAACGTGGTGGTAGCCTTGTTATCCGCATATTCCCACACAAACCTGTAACCAAACGCCCAGCTGAAGTTCGTATGGGTAAAGGTAAAGGTCCAGTTGAATATTGGGTAGCACCTGTAAAAGACGGCACTGTTCTTTATGAGATCGGTGGTGTTACAGAGGAGCAAGCAAAGGAGGCATTTCGCCTTGCCACTCACAAACTGCCAGTTAAATGCAAGTTTGTGAAAAAAGAGATCGCTGCAGAGGGGGCGCAAAGTGAAGGCTAGTGAGCTTAAAGAGCTTGGCACCGCTGAGCTAAAAAAGAAAGAGAACGAATTGCGTGAAGATATATTACGCCTGCGTTTCAAGTTGTTTACCGGCGAATTAGAGGATACTAATAAGATCCGCTCTAGTCGTAAGACGATCGCTCGGATACAGACAATACTGAACCAGCGCAACGGAGATATGTGATGCAAACCAGAGGCAGAAGAAAAGTACGCAGAGGGGTAGTAACCAGCGACAAGATGGATAAAACCATCGTCGTAAAGGTTGAAACGCTCATATTACACCCTCTGTACAAAAAGTACATTAAGCAGTCGAGAAAGTTTTATGCGCACGATGAGAGCAATAGCGCGCATATTGGAGATGTGGTTGAGATCGTTGAGACTCGCCCACTAAGCCGCACAAAGTGCTGGAGATTGTTAAACGTGGTTACTCGCTCTATCGAGTCCAACATTGAGATTGCGGAGGAGAATGTATGATTCAGATTCAATCCCGCTTGAAGATTGCGGACAACTCGGGCGCACGTGAGATTATGTGTATCAAAGTGTTGGGCGGCAGCCGTCGTCGTTACGGACGCCTTGGCGATATTATAGTTGCCAGCGTTAAAGACGCTATCCCTGATAGCAACGTAAAGAAAGGTTCAGTAGTTCGTGCTGTAATCGTTCGCACCAGCAAAGAGAGACGTCGTCAAGATGGCACATATATCAAATTTGACGATAACGCAGCGGTACTCTTGAACAAACAAGATGAACCTGTAGGAACTCGTGTTTTCGGACCTGTAGCTAGAGAGCTACGTGCTAAAGGGTTCCTGAAAATTGTTTCTATGGCACCAGAAGTAGTCTAGGAGGACACGATGCCTGTAAAGTACAAAATTAAAAAGGGCGATCCTGTTGTTGTTATCGCTGGCAAGAATAAACTGACTAAAACTCAGAATCAGAAGCTGAAAGGCGCAAAGGTAGTGAGTGTGGATAGAGAGGATGGCAAGGTAATCGTTGAGAATGTAAACGTTGTAAAACGCGCCACCCGTCCTAACCAACTTAACCCTGACGGCGGTATCGTTGAAAAGGCGATGCCAATTGATATTTCTAACGTAATGTATTGCTGCCCTAAGTGCGACAAAGGTGTTCGCCTTGGGATTAGGATACTGGAAAACGGGAAGAAAGCTCGTTTTTGTAAGTCCTGTGGCGAAGTTATAGATAAGGACTAAGGGAGAATTAGATGATGACAGTCCTACAAGAAAAATACTTGAAAGAGGTTGTACCTCACATGATGAAGACTTTTGGATACAAAAGCATCATGGAGGTTCCTAAAGTAGAGAAAGTTGTGTTGAACATGGGCGTGGGCGAGGCTGCTCTTAACTCTAAAGTTTTAGAGTTTGCAGTCTCTGACATGACCAAAATAACAGGTCAGAAACCTGTTATCACTCGTGCAAAGAAGTCTATCGCTGGCTTCAAACTTCGTGAAGGGATGCCTATCGGCTGTAAAGTAACTTTGCGTAGAGCTATGATGTATGAATTTATGCAGCGTCTATTTAACATTGCGCTTGCAAGGGTGCGTGACTTTAAAGGCACACCCCTAAACTCATTCGATGGTCGTGGTAACTACGCTCTAGGTATTAAAGAGCAGATTATCTTCCCAGAGATCGACTACGATAAGATCGATAAAGTGCGTGGTATGGATATAATCTTCACCACCACTGCTAAAACAGATGAAGAAGGCAGAGAGCTCCTACGTGCGCTCGGAATGCCTTTTGCACAGTAGGAGGGGCTAAGTGGCAACCACAGCAAAATTTCATAGTGCTTTCCAAAAGAAAGAGTTTCAAGTCAGAGTGAAAAATCGCTGCCCTCTGTGCGGCAGACCAAGGGCGTTTATCCGTCGTTTTGGTATGTGTCGTTTGTGTTTTAGAAAGCTGGCACTTGCAGGTGAGATCCCTGGCGTGCGTAAGTCAAGCTGGTAATGAGTTAAGGACGGTATATTAATTATGAGATTAACAGATCCCATTGCAGATATGCTCACTCGTATTCGCAACGCCCTGATGGTGAACCATCAGGAAGTTTCCATACCATACTCTGTTATGAAAGAGAAGATTATCACAATCTTTCAAAACGAGGGCTATGTAAAAGGTTATCGCGTTAGCACCGAAGGGGCGCATAAATCAATCATCGTGTATCTAAAGTACACTGAGTCTGACGAATCAGTCATCCGTGGTTTGAAGCGTATCTCCAAGCCAGGCGGACGTGTTTACGTCAATAGCAAAAATCTCTCTACCGTTTTGGGTGGTCTGGGCAACGGTGTCGTTTCCACATCACACGGTATCAAGACAGTGAAACAGTGCCTCCACGAAAAAGTTGGTGGCGAGTATCTCTGTCAGATCTGGTAGGAGAATAGAATGTCTAGAATTGGTAAAAAACCTATAACAGTACCAGGAAGCGTTAAAGTTGAGATAAAAAATAACGTTATAACCGTGGAAGGCCCTAAAGGCAAACTTTCACAGGCTATACCTGCACGTATTGCATTGAAACTAGAGGACGGCGTTCTAACAGTTGAGAGAAAGGATGAGTCTCAAGAGTCATCAGCTCTCTCTGGTCTTGTAAGAACGTTGGTGGGTAATATGGTAACAGGCGTTACCACAGGCTTTACAAAAACACTCGACATCGTGGGCGTTGGCTATCGTGTTGCTCTAAAGGAGAAATCGCTTGATTTCAACTTAGGCAGAAGCCACCCTGTAATCGTTGAGCCGCCTGCTGGTATCGAGTTTGCCGTTGAAGGCACAAACAAGATCCATGTAAAAGGGATCGACAAACAGCTTGTTGGACAGGTAGCTGCGAATATTCGTATGCTCAGAAAACCAGAGCCATACAAAGGCAAAGGGATTCGTTATCTTGGCGAGCGTGTTGTAATGAAAGCCGGCAAAACCGGTAAGAAATAAGGGCAGAGGATAGCAAATTGAATACACAAGCTAAACATGCGTCTAGAGAAAGACGTCATATACGCCTAAGAAAGAAGCTAGAGGGAACCACCGCACGTCCTCGTTTGGCGGTTTATAAGAGCAATCATTATATGTATGCTCAGATAATTGACGATACCACTGGTAACACACTTATATCGGCAAGCTCTCTGGAGAAAGACCTCCGTGCCAAGTATAAAAGCACTGTCAACATTAACGTTGCAGCGGCGGTGGGCAAGCTAATTGGCGAGCGCGCTAAAGAGAAAGGCATTACAACGGTTGTTTTCGACCGCGGTGGTTTTGTATATCATGGCAGGATCAAGTCGTTAGCGGATGCCGCTAGAGAAACTGGTCTGGAATTTTAACGGGAGGGTTTACCTTGAATAACGAAGAAAAACAGCTTTCAGATAAGGTTGTGCATATAGGAAGGGTAACAAAGGTTGTTAAAGGCGGCCGTATCTTCAAATTCACCGCACTAGTGGTAGTTGGGGATCACGAGGGTAACGTTGGCGTAGGACACGGCAAGGCACGTGAAGTACCTGACGCTATCCGTAAAGCTCTTGAAACAGCTAAGAAAAATATGGTATCTCTTCCGATTGTAAAGGGTACCATCCCACACGAGATCGTGGGACGCTTTGGAGCTAGCGAAATTGTTATGAAGCCAGCTGCTCCTGGTACTGGTATCATTGCGGGTGGAGCGGTTCGCTCACTGTTTGAATTGGCAGGCGTACACAATATCCTTGCTAAATCAGTTCGCAGCCGTAACCCATACAACTCGATATATGCGGTATTAAACGGATTTGATAACCTCCGCACTCTAGACCAAGTGGCTAACGTCCGTGGTAAAGAGATTAAAGATATTATCAAATATTAGGAGCATTTAAACAATGTTTAAACATGAACTGCGTCCGGCAAAGGGCGCAAATAAAGAGAAGAAGAGACTTGGAAGGGGTACTGGTAGCGGTCTAGGTACAACTGCTGGCAAAGGTCACAAAGGTCAGAAAGCTAGATCTGGTGGCGGTGTTCGTCCAGGATTTGAGGGCGGTCAGATGCCTTTGAATCGCCGTATTCCAAAGCGTGGTTTTTCAAACGCTCGTTTTGCACTAGAGTTTGAAGTTGTAAACCTCGATGTAATCAACGCAGCATACAACGACGGCGAAGAGGTTAATGCTGAAACGCTGAAACTCCACAGACTTGTTCATGGTAACAAGGATGGGGTGAAGGTACTTGGCGATGGCGAACTTCAGAAGAAGCTTACATTTGTTGTAGATAAAGCATCTGCAACCGCAACGGAGAAGATAAAAGCAGCTGGTGGCAAGCTCACCATTATCCCTCCATTTGTAGAGAAGGCGGAAGTTAAAGCCAGAAAAGAGGCGAAGGCAGCCGCTAGAGCCAAAAAGCTAGCTAAAAAGTAACATTATATGATGGGGGAGTTAAATCCCCCATTTTGTTATCTAGCTATGATTCAGATTTTGTAGCGTCAATAGACGCAAAGGTGAGGATATGTTGAAAAAGATACAAGAAATTTTTTCGATACCCGATCTAAGAAAGAGAATTTTCATGACACTGATCCTTTTGGCAGTGTTTAGATTGGGAGCTTATATACCCACTCCAGGGATAAATGGCGAGGCGTTGTCTCAATTCTTCTCCAGAAGCAGTGGCAACCTATTAAACTTTTTTAATATGTTCACTGGTGGAGCGTTGCAGAAGTTAACGGTATTTGGCTTAGGTGTTATGCCATATATCTCCGCTTCGATTATATTGGAGCTTTTAACTGTTGTTATCCCTCACCTTGGTGAGCTTAAAAAGAGAGGCACCGAAGGGCGCGAGAAGATCACTCGCTACACTCGATATTTTACTGTGGTAATAAGCTTGTTTCAAGGTTTTGCCATTGCAGTTGGTATCGAGAGCATGGTATCTCCATCTGGTATTGCCGTTGTAATGCAAGATGGATGGGGATTTAGAATTATAACAGCCCTAACATTAACGACAGGAACTGTATTTCTGATGTGGCTTGGCGAGAAGATTACCTCCTTTGGTATCGGTAACGGTATGTCGCTCATAATTATGGCTGGTATTATCACTAGCTTCCCAACGGCTGTTGTGCAGACGTGGAGCTTGGTGCAGGGCGGCACAATGCAGCCGATCCCACTAATACTTGCGTTAATTATAATGGCTGGAGCCTTTATCGCTATCGTATTTATGGAGACCTCGCAGAGACGTATTCCTATACAGTATGTGCGTAAATCCACTGCTGGTGGGCGTATTCAGACGGCAACATCATATCTGCCGTTGAAATTAAACCCTGCTGGCGTTATTCCGATAATTTTTGCGTCAACTATTGTAACACTACCTCCAACGATTGCAACATTTGTGACTAATCCTGCGATACAGAAGATATCTCTATACTTCTCTCCGCAACATTGGTTTTATTATGTATTGGAGCTTGTATTTATCGTATTTTTTACATACTTCTATACATCGATTATATTCAATCCAAACGATATTGCTGAAAATATTCAGAAATCGGGCGGCGTTATCCCGGGAAAACGACCGGGGGAGGCAACTGCAAGCTATATTGACTATGTTCTATCTAGGTTGACATTTGTTGGAGCGATCTACCTTGCTGTAGTATCGATCATGCCTCAGGCGATAATAGGTGCGTTCCAGATGCCATTTTACTTTGGCGGAACTAGCCTCCTGATCGTCGTTGGCGTCGGCTTGGATGTAATTCAGAAGATCGAATCACACCTTATTACGAACAACTACGAAGGCTTCCTAAGTAAAGGTCGTATTAGAGGGAGAAACTAAGTTTTTTAATGGGCGAGCGAACCTCGCCCCTACAGAGATATGCATGCCTTGTGGTGTGTTAGCACAATCAAAAATTGTTTAGATTGTGCAATGCTAGGCGGCTTGAAAAAATACAATCCGATGTGTACTTGAAGGTACATGAGGATTGGATTTTTTTAAACAACAACGCAGTGCGCAATATAAACGATTTTTTAAGGAGTTTATTATGCAAGTTTGTCAAAGCTGCGGTATGCCTCTAAAAAAAGACCCAGAACAGGGTGGTACAGAGGCTGACGGCAGTAAATCTGCAAAATATTGCAGCTACTGCTATAAAGATGGCGAGTTCACTTGGAAAGATTGTACTGCGCAGCAGATGAGAGAGTTTTGCATTGAGGCGATGGCTAAAAACGGAATGCCAAAGTTTTTGGCGAAGCTATTTACAATGAATATTCCTAAATTAGCGAGATGGACTAAATAGGCTGATTTTTTTCTTACGAAATCGAGGGGGAGATCGTGAAGAATATAGTATTTTTAGGTGCGCCTGGTTCAGGCAAAGGGACTCAGTCGGGATATTTGATACGTGATTTTGGGATCGTGCAGATCTCTACAGGGGATATATTGAGAGCTGCTGTAACAGATGGGACAGAGCTTGGCGTAATGGCGAAACAGTTTATGGATGATGGTAAACTTGTGCCAGACAGCGTTATAATAGACATTATGAAAGAGCGTATCTCTATGCCAGATTGCCGCAAAGGGTTTATCCTCGATGGTTTCCCTAGAACAGTCGTTCAGGCAGATGCACTCGATCTTATGCTAAGAAATGAGCTAGGCACTGAGATTACACATGTGATAAGCCTTGTAGTGCCTGATGAGATTATATATAAGAGAATAACTGGTAGACGTAGCTGTCCGAAGTGTGGAGGCGTTTATAATATTGCATTTAATCCACCTAAAAGTGAGAATAAGTGCGATGTAGACGGCACTGAACTATTTCAACGTTCAGACGACACAAAGGAGACGCTGGATAAACGATTAAATGTATTCCATACCAGCACCTCTCTTTTAACCACACTCTACTCTAGACGTGGCAAGCTGAAAGAGATCGATGGTACTCAGTCGCCAGATAAAATATATGAAGAGATAAAAGGTTTCCTTGAATGATATATCTTAAGAGTAGTTCAGAGATCGCTATAATGCGAGAAAATGGCAAGATTCTTGTAGAGATCTTTGAAAAGCTAAGGGAGTTTATAAAACCGGGGGTATCAACAAAAGATGTTGACAACCTTGTAGAAAATATCATATACTCTCACTCCGCTGTTCCCTCCTTTAAAAATTATAGAGGGTTCCCAGCGGCGGCGTGCGTGTCTATAAACGAAGAGGTCGTGCATGGAATCCCAACTGCCAGTAGGGTGCTTGAGGATGGCGATATCGTCGGTATAGATGTAGGCGCATTTAAAAATGGATTTCATGCCGATGCAGCAAGGACTTTTGCTGTAGGTGAGATAAGTGCAGAGGCTAAGAAGCTAATAGATGTTACCGAGCAGTCGTTCTTTGAAGGTATCAAAGCGGCTAGCATCGGCAACAGAGTTTCAGATATATCCCATGCGATCCAGAAATATGTGGAGTTGCATGGTTTTGGTGTGATTAGGGATATGCTCGGGCATGGCATTGGTAGATCTTTGCATGAGGAGCCGAGCGTTCCAAACTATGGGCCTCCTGGAAAGGGGGTGAAGCTAAGAGCAGGGTTGGTCTTAGCTATTGAACCAATGGTATCGGAAGGCGATTATCGCATTGTGACGCTTCATGATGGCTGGACGACGGTGACCAAAGATGGTAAACTGTCCGCCCATTACGAGAACACAGTTGCGATTACTCCTGACGGTGTTTCTGTCTTAACCCTCAATTAGGCAGGCACTTGATGGAACCTTTGAACATATAACGGTAGGTGTTAATTGAGCAAGAAGGGAGATGTTATTGAAGCCGCAGGCGTTGTGAACGAGGCGCTGCCCAACGCTACATTCAAGGTGGAGTTGCCAAACAAGCATGTTATATTGGCACATCTTTCTGGGAAGATGCGAATGAACTTTATTCGTATTTTACCTGGTGATAAGGTCACGGTCGAATTGTCGCCGTACGATCTTACACGTGGACGAATCACGTACCGGCATAAATAATTAGGATGGAAACCGATGAAAGTAAGAGCAAGTGTCAAGCCAATTTGCACTAAGTGCAAGATTGTTAAACGCAAAGGCGTGGTTCGGGTGATCTGTGAGAACCCTCGCCACAAACAAAGACAGGGTTAAGGAGGCGAAAAGTGGCGCGAGTAGCCGGTGTAGACATACCAAACAATAAGAAAGTAGAGATAGGATTGACTTATATCTTCGGGATCGGTCGCCCAACAGCGAAAAAGATCCTTACTGATACACAAATATCGCCTAACAAGAGGATCGGCGAGCTGACGGAGCAAGAGATTGCTGACATCCGCAACTACCTCGATTCATCTATCAAGACAGAGGGCGACCTTCGCAAGGAGATCGGGCTTAATATCAAGCGTTTGATGGAGATCAACTGCTATCGTGGCATCCGTCATAAGGCGAATCTGCCCGTGCGTGGTCAAAAAACTCGCTCAAACGCCCGCACCCGTAGAGGGCTCGCTGGCAAACGCGGTATTAAGAAGAAGTAGGGGGGATATAACTAATGGCTGGTCCAAAACGTACTGGTAAAAAAGAGAAAAAAAGTGTACCAAGAGGAGTTGCACATATAAACTCTTCATTCAATAATACCCACGTTACATTTTCTGATATGAAGGGCAACGTGGTGTGCTGGGCAACTGGGGGAACTCAAAACTTTAAGAACTCCCGTAAATCCACACCGTGTGCTGCACAGCTCGCCGCAGAGGCTGCCGCTAAAAAGGCCGCTGACGCTGGTATGCGTGAAGTAGAGGTGAGCATAAAAGGACCAGGTTCTGGCAGAGAGAGCGCAATCCGTGCTATTCAAGCTGTTGGAATCAAGGTGACATTGATCAAAGATATTACGCCGGTGGCGCATAACGGCTGCCGCCCACGTAAAAAAAGAAGGATTTAAGGGAGGCTCAAATTGGCTAGATATACAGGCCCTAGCTGCAAACTTTGCAGACGGGAAAACGTTAAATTATACCTCAAAGGCGAGCGTTGCTACAAAGAGAAGTGCAGCCTTGAGACAAAACCTTACGCACCTGGTCAACATGGCAAAACGCCTAAAAAGATCTCCGACTACGGCGTGCAGTTAAGAGAAAAGCAGAAAGTTAAAAGATTATATGGTGTGCTCGAGGCACAGTTTCGCCGCTATTTCGAGAAGGCGACCCGTGCTGAAGGGATTACTGGTGAAATTCTGATCCAGCTCCTTGAGCGCAGACTTGATAACGTGGTATACCGCGCAGGCTTCGCTGGCAGCAGAAAAGAGGCTCGTCAGGTCGTTCGCCATAACCACGTAACCGTTAACGGTCGCAAGGTGAATATCCCATCTTACAGCGTGAAGCCAGGCGAAGTTGTGCAGATCGTTGAAGGGAGCAGGAAAAATCCTCGTATCGTGGAATCTGTTGAAACATCAGACGGTAGAGGCGTGCCTGAGTGGCTCACCTTAAACAAGGCCGCATTCCAGGCAGACGTTGCCCGTATGCCAGAGAGAAGCGATATAACCTACGATATTCAGGAATCCCTGATCGTGGAATTGTACTCGAAATAAGCATAAGCGACTTGTAACGGAGAGCGAGCTAATGATAATGAACTTTAAGAATCTGAAGAAGCCGAAATCTGTAGAGCCTATTGGCGAAGTGACCGCCACCTACGGCAAATTTGTTGCTGAACCGCTGCAAAAGGGCTTCGGCACGACGATCGGTAATGCTCTTCGCAGAGTAATGCTTTCTTCGATAGAGGGCGCAGCTGTCGTCGGGATTAAGATCTCTGGCGTGACAAACGAATTTGCAACTATACAAGGCGTTGCGGAGGATGTTGTCAATATCGTGCTAAATGTGAAGGCTCTGGAGCTTAATCTGCACGATTCAGATCAGCGCAGAGTTTATATTAAGAAGAAGGGCGCAGGGCTTATCACAGCAGGCGACATCACAGGCGACACCGCTGTGGAGGTGTTAAACCCATCACAGCCTATCATGCACGTCACAGACGAAAAAGCAGAAATATATATGGAGCTTTTCGTTGAGCGTGGCGTGGGATATATGCCATCTGAAGAGATGGAGGGGAAGTTTGACGATGTTGAAGTGATCGCTGTTGATGCGGCGTTCACCCCTATCAAAAAGGTGAGCTATGCGGTTGAAAACGCCCGTGTAGGTCAGAGCACCGACTATGATAAGCTGACGATGGAAGTTCAGACGGATGGATCTATCCACCCAGATGACGCTATCGCATTCGCCGCTAAGATAATAAAAGATTTCATATCCCTTTTTATTAACTTTGAAGAGG
>JAITWF010000018.1 GCA_031285415.1 Deferribacteraceae bacterium | reverse complement strand
GTCGTTGTACATGACCATATCTTTATCGGCGACGACTCGTATATAGTTGCCCTCATTTATAGCAGAGAGTCCATTGCTATTGAGAGTCGCATTAAAGATCGCTATCACATCGGCGGCGTTCATCGGATATTGCGATACAACGGAGACGTTTCCTCGCAGGTCGGTCTCGTTGTATACGATATTTATTCCAGTAAAATCAGCCACAAAGGTGACAAACTCCTTCATCGTGATATTTTTAAAGTTAACGTCGTACTTCGGTTCAGATTTTGCCTGTCCGAAAGCTATAGATGAGGAGAGCAGTGCGATGATGATGATAGTCGTTATTTTTTTCATTGAATTTCCACAAAAAGTGTTTTTTTCTGCCCATTACGGGTGATGTCAACCGAAACGGCGTCGATAGAGTCCACCTTGCCGAGCATTCCAAAGAGAATCTCAGGGCTGGTCAGCTCTTCGCCGTTAATCCTATTTATAATATCCCCCTGTTGCAAGCCTAACGCACGCATAGGGGAATCGTTACTCATTCTGCTCACTCGATAGCCCTGAAACTCGCCATCGACGTACGTTGGTGCCACTAAAAGGCTACGCAGGACTGTATTTATATCTTTAAGCTGATCTAGCAGCTCTCCTCGTTCGAGGGTAAAGTTCAGTGTGCCGCCATCTCCAGCCGCCGCAGGCTTCTCTGTTGGCTTGCTGGCTGGTTTATTATCTGGCTTAGGGGTATTTTTGCCAGCGGTTGTGGATAGATCGAGCATTAGTTTGTAATCAGCACCGCCGTAACGGATAACAGCATACTCTGTCGTAACAGATTTCAGTGTGTAACCATCTTTCGGTACCCCTACTGATAGTACATACACCTCTTTATCGACGGTGATAATAACTCGATGTTTGGCAGGGTCGCTACTCATGATAATACCTGTGAGTGTGCCTCTAAAGTTGACCGATGGGCTAAATCCCTCGTCGTCCACAGGGGCTGTGCCGCCGCTACCGTCGCCAGATGATGGATCGATGGGGCGATCCTCTTCGAGGTCGATCGCAAAGAGGTTTCGCTTAGCCAACTCTTTAGCGATCCCATCCCTTGAAGCGTTGGTGGCAGGCTTTGCGACCGCACGTGGCACGCTTACCTGCTCTGATGGGGTAAAGATATATTGTATAACGTTCGTGGCAACCGCTGCCAGCGATAACGCTAATATTATTGTATATAGATAACTCACGTATCGTAACATATTCATCGCCGCATTATCGCAAATGTGGCGTGAAATGTCAACTATACAAAATATCCCTTGCAACAAAACACCTCGAGGTATTAGAGTGAAAATATGGGGGTCTATATGTCCAAACTCTGGAACAAAAACTTCATAGCTCTACTACTGACAAATCTTTTTACAGCAAACTGTTTCTATATCCTTCTTGCGGTCGTGCCGCTCTTTGTGGTGGAGGGGCTACAGATGAGCAAGTCGCACGTTGGGCTTGTTATGGGTGCATTCTCTATCACTGGTGTATTGACTCGCCCAATAGCTGGATTCCTGCTAGATAATATCGGCAGGCGTGTGATCTATATCGTTGCGCTATCTCTCTTTATGCTATGCACCGTTGGCTATATCTTTACGGCAACGTTTATAACACTACTGACGCTGCGATTAATGCACGGCGTTGGCTGGGGGCTTGTAAGCACCTCTGGCTCGACTGTTGCCGCCGACGTTATCCCACCAAGCCGCAGAGCAGAGGGGTTAGGATACTTTGGAATGTCGATGAGTATCGGTATGGCAATGGGGCCTGCCCTTGGTGTGTTTATGCTGAAATATCTACCCTTTGAAGATGTATTTATATACTCAGCCATCTTTGCGCTTGCGAGCGTGCTCTTTGGGCTATCGATCAAGATGCCACCATTTGAGCGGAAGGCGGTTAAATTTTCTATTAAAGCTCTCGTCGAAAAACGTGTGCTGGGGCTTGCGCTGATCTTTATGTTCTATGGAATCAGCTACGGAAGCGTGATGGGCTTTGCCATTCTATATGGAAATCAGCTGAATGTGCATAATAGCGGTCTCTTCTTTCTAATCTTTGCGATAGTTATGATAATTATTCGTCCGATAGTAGGGAAACGCCTTGATAGGGGCGGCGTTGGTCATAGTATGGGGTTTGGTTTGCTACTTGTAATGGGGGCGATCTTTATGCTCAGTAGGGCAACTGGGCAGACGCTATACTTCGCTGCGGCGGTGCTTTTAGGCGTTGGCGGAGGGATTGTGGTGCCGCTACTGACGGCGATGACGATGAATGTGGTGCCTGCTAATAGGCGTGGGGCGGCGAGTGCTACGGTTTACACCTGCCTAGATATAGGGATCGGTGGCGGTGGCGTGTTGTTTGGACGCATAGCAGACCTGTGGGGGATCAGTACGATGTATACGATCTCATGCGTTTTTCTGATCGTACCGCTGATCTTCTACTATGCAAGGGAGAGGGGGTATTATGAAGCTAATAAAAACATTTAACTCCATCTTTTAGCGTTGGTTTCTCTATTTGACATCTATCCTGCGCAACTTGGCAACGCTCATGAAATATACAACAGTTGTCGTACTTGCTTGTATTCTGCGGAATAATACCTGTGATTGTGGGTAGCGTTGCGCCTCTATTTTCAAAGTTTGGCAGGCAGTTTTTGAGTGCTGTAGTGCACGGATGGTGGGCAGGCGCACCCTTTGATAGCTCCTCTATAATCTCGCCAGCGTACATAACAAGTATCCTATCGCTAATCTTTTCGGCGAGCGCAAGGTCGTGGGTGATAAAGATCGTCGAAAAGCCTTTCTCTCTGCTAAGTTTAGCTAATAGTTCAATGATCTGCGCCTGTATAATCACATCTAATGCGGTCGTAGGCTCATCTGCTATCA
Organism: Deferribacteraceae bacterium; assembly: GCA_031285415.1. GTDB lineage: Bacteria > Chrysiogenota > Deferribacteres > Deferribacterales > JAISNW01 > JAITWF01. The sequence continues at coordinate 5,563 of JAITWF010000018.1, read as the reverse complement.
GAACTTTCGGCTTGGTGGCAAGTGCGAGGGCGATCATTACACGCTGATTCATCCCCCCTGAAAGTTGGTGTGGGTATGCGTTCATACGATCAGTTGGGTGTTCTATCCCTGTATCTGTCAGAAGATCTATCGCAAGCTCTTTGGCGGTAGCTTTATCGGCGGCTATCTTGTGGTATAGAATAGTTTCGATAAGCTGCTCACCTATTGTCATCACAGGGTTTAGGGCAGAGGTGGGGTGTTGAAAGATCATCGATATCCCCTTGCCACGTACCTCTTTGAAATCGTTTTCGGTGGTAAGCGTTCTGCCGTCGAGCGTTATAGAGCCGCCGATTGTGCGTATGGGTGGTGTCGTCAGTCCGCAGATCGATTTAGCAAGCAGACTCTTGCCAGAGCCAGATTCGCCTAATATACCCACGACCTCGTTGGCACCAATAGAGAGCGATAGCTCTCTAGCTACGTAGAAATCCTCTGCGGCTGATATCTTAACGGTTAGGTTGGAAAGTGATAACATGTAGTACTGTATACAATATTGTATTTGGGGTCAAGCTTTCATCTTTTTAATAGACCACCCCGCCCGATGGGCACCCCTCCAAGGAGGGGAACTTTGAGACCGCATTGCCGCCAGTTCCCCTCTTTGGAGGGGTGGCAGCTGAAAGCTGACGGGGTGGTATATTTTAGTCGATTATTATTAACTTATCTCCAGTCGAGACGGTATTCCCTTCGCTGACGAAGATCTCTTGCACCACGCCATCTTTTGGAGCCTTAATCTCGTTCTCCATCTTCATGGCGACAAGCACGATCAGCGGATCGCCTGCCTTAACCTCTTGTCCCTTCTCTACCATAACCTTTAATATAAGCCCTGGCATCTGTGTATCGATAACCTGTCTGCCCTGTAGCCCTTTGGTTACACGCTCTTTGATATACTTCTTCATCTCGTCCATGATCTCAACTTTAAAGATATCAAAGGCACGGCTGATTTCGAACTTGTTAGCTTTATTCGTTATCTCGATACCGTACGATACATTATCGATAATGAGCGAGTGCATGCGCTGTGCTGAATCAGAGTAGTCCACCACGTACTCTTTGCCATCGACGGAGATTTTGAATAGAGTCCCCTCTGCCGACAGTATATCTACTGGTATATACTCCTCTCCGCCCTCTACCTGTGCGAAGTATTTTGCCAATGTTTTAGCCATAATTACATTACCCCCTAAAACCTATTGGCAATCTTTTGCAGTTTGCCATAATTTTTCCATGCCGATTCGCCCACAGATGGTATTGTTGTGGCGTTTGCGGCAGCCTCACGCTCCTTCATATACTGCGAAACGGCAGCGGCGATGATCGCAACGGTTGGGTCTGAATCCTGCTTGCGTTTCAGATCCTCTTTATCAAATTTTGTATCGATAAAGGTGGTATCGTAGTTGCCCGATAGGAACGTTTTATTTTTCAACACGTGCAGATGAAATAGGATAGATGTTTTTATCCCCATTATCTTGTACTCTCTGAGCGCTCTGACCATATTGGCGATAGCATGCTCTCTTGAGCGACCCCAAGAGCAGACCTTTGAGATCATCGGATCGTAGAATAGCGGCACCTCATAGCCAGTCAGTGCGCCAGAGTCGACCCTCACATTTCGCCCCTCTGGTACGTCGTGGACTGTTATAAGCCCTGGGCTTGGCATAAAGTTGTTCTCTGGATCCTCTGCATAGATACGGCACTCGATAGCAGCACCTCTATGCTCGATATCCTCCTGTTTAAAGGGAAGAACGGCACCATCTGCTATCATAATCATATCTCGCACAAGGTCTGCGCCTGTGCAATATTCGGTAACAGGGTGTTCTACCTGCAAACGAGTATTCATCTCAAGGAAGTAGAAGTTCTGATCTTTATCCACGATAAACTCGAGCGTACCAGCGGAGTAGTAGCCGATCTTTTTGCAAGCCTCTACGCCCACCTTAAACATCTTCTGGCGTGTCTCATCGTTTAGAAATGGCGATGGAGACTCCTCGATAACCTTCTGGTGTCTGCGCTGAATAGAGCACTCCCTCTCGTGAAGGTGGATCACGTTGCCGTGTTTGTCGCCTAAAACTTGCAGCTCTATATGGTGAGGGTTTACGATATACTTCTCAACGTAGACCGAGTCGTCGCCGAAGGCATTTTTAGCCTCACTTGTAGAGGTTCTCCATGCAGATGGCAGCTCCTCCTCTGTCTCGACAAGGCGCATACCCTTTCCACCGCCGCCAGCAGCAGCTTTTAGCATGATAGGATATCCCACAGCCTTCGCCGCCGCCTTGACCTCTTCGATATCTTTGAGTACATCTTTTGTGCCAGGAACGACTGGAAGCCCAGCCGCTATCATAGTTTTACGAGCCTCGGTCTTGCTACCCATATTGCGGATGAGGTGTGCGGATGGGCCTATAAAGATGATCCCCTCCTTCTCGCAACGCTCAACGAACGCTGGATTTTCAGAGAAGAAGCCGTATCCAGGGTGGATCGCCGCACCTAGCTTCTTAGCGATCTCAATGATCTTGTCGGCTTTGAGGTACGATGTATCCTCCATAGACTCTGATATGCAGTACGCCTCGTCGGCATAGCGCACGTGTGGAGCTTTCCTGTCGACATGTGTGTATATGGCAACCGATGGGATCTCCATCACTCGGCATGTACGCATGATACGCACTGCAATCTCGCCACGGTTTGCTATAAGTACCTTTTTTATATTCTTTGGTTTGTTCATAATCGTCCTCTTATAACGGCAGATTGCTATGTTTTTTAGGCGGATTGCTCATACGCTTGTTTGCCATCAGCTCGAAAGCACGTATCAGTTTTGGGCGTGTCAGGCTAGGCTCTATCACCTCGTCTATATACCCAAGCTCTGCCGCTCTGTAAGGGTTTGCAAAGTTTTCACGATACTCGTTCACAAGCTTCGCTTTCGCCTCCACTGGATCTGCTGCCTCTGAAAGCTCTTTGCGGTTCAGAATGTTAACGGCACCATCTGGCCCCATAACGGCGATCTCGGCGATCGGATATGCATAGTTGAGGTCGCCACGAAGATGTTTGGAACTCATAACGTCGTATGCGCCGCCGTACGCCTTTCTTGTGATCAGTGTAACCTTCGGAACGGTCGCCTCGCAGTATGCATATAGAAGCTTCGCACCGTGGCGAATAATTCCATCATGCTCCTGTGATACGCCTGGTAGAAATCCTGGAACGTCCACAAGGGTGAGTATCGGTATATTGAAGCAGTCGCAGAAGCGTACAAAGCGTGCAGCCTTGACGGAGGCGTCGATATCGAGTGCGCCTGCAAGGATCGCTGGCTGATTGGCAACGATACCGATCGTTTTGCCATTTAATCGGCAGAAGCCTATGATGATATTTTTAGCGTGATGTTCCTGCACCTCAAAGAAGATAGCGTCATCTACGAGTAGTTTGATTATATCTTTCATATCGTAAGGTGTGTTTGGGTTTACAGGGACGATCTTCTCGAAACCATCCTCCACCCTGTTTGCGTCATCTGTTGTTGCTACAAATGGCGGCTCCTCCATATTATTCTGTGGGAGGTACGATAGAAGCTCTTTAATGCTTACGATACAGTCTAGATCGTTCTCAGTTGCGAAGTGTGCCGCACCAGATTTAGCGTTGTGCGCCATTGCGCCGCCAAGCTCCTCTTTGGTAACATCTTCGTGGGTAACGGTTTTAACAACCTCTGGCCCAGTGATGAACATATAGCTAGTGTCTTTTACCATAAATACAAAGTCTGTGAGTGCAGGGGAGTACACTGCGCCACCTGCGCATGGTCCCATTATTGCGGATATCTGTGGGATAAGCCCACTGCATAGCGAGTTGCGTAGGAAGATATCGGCGTAGCCTGCAAGCGATTTAACGCCCTCCTGAATACGTGCGCCGCCAGAGTCGTTCAACCCGATCACTGGTGCGCCCACACGAGCCGCCATATCCATCACTTTGCAGATCTTCTGTGCAAACATCTCTGCAAGTGCGCCACCGAAAACGGTAAAATCTTGCGCAAATACAAATGCTGTGCGTCCGTTGATCTGGCCATAGCCTGTCACTACGCCGTCGCCGAGGATCTTGTTTTTGTCCATACCAAAGCCATTTTCACGATGGACAACATATTTGTCGATCTCTACGAAGGTGGCAGTATCTAAAAGTTTCTCGATCCGTTCCCTAGCTGTGAGCTTGCCTGCAAGGTGTTGCTTCTCTAAACGTGCAACTCCTCCGCCCAGCTCTGCCTTTTCATTCAATTCATGTAATTTTTTTATCTGCGCTTCCATCCTGCCCCCCAAATTTTAAGGTCGATTGGGGTAATTTTGCATGTTTTCTAAAAAAAGTCAATGTAAAGAATGTTAACGAGATAGGTGAATCCCCTCTCCCGCCCTTCGGGCGCCCTCCCCCAAAGGGGGAGGTGAATTATTAGTTTGAGCGTAGGCGGACATGCGCCGACGTAGCGAATCACAAAAGGAAGGGGAAGGTGGAAAGGGGAAACGTAGTTGCCCCTTCCAGCTATCTCTCTGCTAGCGCAAATAGCTCCTTCCGTGAATGTATTTGCAACTTAGAGTATAATGTTTTTCGATACCCCTTGACGGTATTCTCTGTAATATTCAGCACCTCTGCCATCTCGGAGTTTGTATACCCCTGCATGATAAGCTCTGCAAGGCGTAGCTCCTGCCCAGAGAGTTTATCAAAGGAATGTTCATTAAGACTTTCTGTCTTTTCACTAGGTATGATAGGCTCTGTACGTGTTTTTTCGTGCATTGTATAGCTAAGGTATGGATAGAGCATAAGGTAGAGTATCGTCAACACAATAGAGAAGAACAGGTATATTGCGTATAGAAATGGTAGGTTATCCTGTAGAGCATTTAAAAGCAGGGCGTGTATAAGTACAAGAGTAAATGCGATAATAACCATGATCGGCACGGTAAACCTTGATGGATAGCGTCTCATCAGCACTATACCACCGTAGGTGACGTTGATTGCAAAGGTTGCAGTACCTACGCCGATAAAGATAATTGATATAGTTGCTAGAGAGGGGATATATATCGATAGCACCATCCCCATAAAGCCAAGAGTCCCTATAGATGCTAATATTGAGCCGATTTTGAACGGATCTATGCCGATTCGCTTCCATAATATATATACTGCTATGAATGTGATTGCATATGCTATGGCCAATATTGAACGCTGTTTCAAGATCTGTTCGGCGATATGACTGCCAAACAGTGTGATAACGCCGCCTAACGCTATCAGAAGGTAGAGTGCGATGGAGAGCATGCGTGGACGTACGATCTGGTCTGCTTTGCGGACGTATTGAGGCCAGCTCTTTGCTGGTAGCTTAAAGTAGAGGTAGAGCCAACAGAGTGACGCCACAACCATATACACCTTAAATAGTGTGAACGACATCGGAATTATTCCATTATTTAATCCTAATAAAAGAAGATTATCTGATGTATATACTAAGCATAAAGCTTTTATAGCGGATTCTTTGCTGAATAGGTTAACAATAACAGCTATCTCCAAAATTAATAGAAAGATATCAGAAAATGCC
>JAITWF010000179.1 GCA_031285415.1 Deferribacteraceae bacterium | reverse complement strand
CAGCATACTTTATGCCGTGCAGGATATTTATAAGACGACTGGCAAGATGCCTGTCGTGGTGGCGACCACTGCAAAGAGCAGTAGGGCAACGATCTCCGCAAAAACGCTTGGCGATATTGCAGAGAAAGACCCAGTGCTGTTGATCTTTGGTACAGGTTGGGGGTTTGCCCCTGAGGTGTTCGATATGGTTTCATATGTATTGGAGCCGATCGAGGGCGCAGGCGAGTTTAATCACCTATCGGTGCGTAGCGCAGTGGCGATACTGTTGGACAGAATAACAAGAAGATAAATATATTTAATATTTTGGGAGACTATAATGCAGAACAAGGTAATCGAAGCGATTGATGCGGAGTATATGAAGAAACAACTCCCCGCATTTCGCCCTGGCGACACTGTCAAGGTAAACTTCCGCATTGTGGAGGGCGCAAAGGAACGTGTACAGGCGTATGAGGGGCTAGTGATAGCTATCCATCGTGCTGGCGTTTCTAGCACCTTTAAAGTGCGCAAGATGGTTGGTGATATCGGTGTGGAGAGAACATTTCCATTCTACTCACCACGTATTGACAGCATGGAAGTGAAGCGTGCAGGACGTGTACGCAGAGCGAAACTCTACTATATGAGAGAGCTTCGTGGCAAGGCAACACGTATCAAAGAAAGAAAGAAGGGATTTTAATTATGAAAACAACGTGGGCAACCCCAAGCTCTATCGAGCAAAAATGGTACCTTATGGACGCTAGCGAGCTTATCCTCGGGCGTATGGCATCAAAGATAGCGATGATGCTGATGGGTAAACACAAACCAACGTACACCCCATTTATAGACACTGGCGATTTCATAGTCGTTGTAAATGCTGAAAAAGTTCTATTCACTGGCACAAAGGCTAGAGATAAGAAGTATAACTGGCACACAGGCTATTTTGGCGGTCTTAAAGAGAGAACTTTGGCTGAATATCTTGAAAAAGATCCAGAAGAGGTTATCCGTTTAGCTGTTAAACGTATGCTTCCTAAAACAAAGATGGGCGCACAGATGCTCTCTAAATTGAAAATATACGCAGGTCCAGAGCATCCACACGCTGCTCAAAAGCCTGAAAAGATCCAGAAGGAGGCGTAATTTATGGCAGCAAAGTTATTTTATGGCACTGGCCGCCGCAAAACATCGGTGTCTAGAGTGTTTATAAAACCAGGCAAGGGCAACATATCTGTAAACGGCAAAACGCTGGATGAATATTTTGAGCGTCCAACAGCACGCCAGATCGTTATGCAGCCGCTGGCACTTCTTGGTACAGAGGGCAAATTTGATCTATATATCACTGTAAAGGGTGGCGGTAAATCGGGTCAAGCTGGAGCGGTTCGTCATGGACTAGCTCGTGCGCTTGAGCAGGTAGACGCATCTTATAGATCTCCTATGAAGAAGGCAGGATTTATGACTCGTGACTCGAGAATGGTTGAACGTAAGAAATACGGTAAACCTAAGGCGAGAAAGAGTTCTCAATTCTCAAAACGTTAATTTCGGTCTGGAGAGGGAAACGCTCTTACACTCCCCCCTTGAGGGGGAGTCAGCAACTTGTTGCTGGTGGGGGGTACCCCTCCCCGAACAGCCATTGGCTATTCGACCCTCCCTCAAGGGGAGGGTGTTATCGTATCCTTTCTATCAGCTCTTTCATATCCTCTGGCAGATCGATCGATATATCGATCGGTTCATTCGTAAATGGATCGATAAATGCGACTCTATATGCATGAAGTGCCTGTCTATCAAATAGCTTTCCTAGCGTAGCTCCACCATATAGCTCATCCCCTAGAAGTGAGTGTCCGACGTGCTTCATATGCACACGTATCTGGTGAGTGCGCCCTGTGAAGAGCTTTACATCGGCAAGGAACGCCTTGTTGTACAGCTCTCGGACAGTTACGACGGTTTTCGCCTGTCTGCCATCATCTGTCACAGCCATACGCTGGCGATGTTTCTTATCTCTACCGATCGGAGCCTCAATCGTAATCGTTTTAAACTTCGGCACGCCGTACGCTACTGCAAGGTAATATTTATCCACCAACCGATCGTGAAAGAGCCTCGATAGCTTTTCCCGTGCCTCGCCATCCTTCGCCACTATCAGTAGCCCCGACGTGTCTTTGTCTAATCTATGCACGATCCCAGGACGAAGATCTGCCGCCTCATCTTTGATAGAGAAGGCGTATAGAAGCCCATTCACAAGGGAATCGTCGTAATGCCCAGGGGCAGGGTGGACGGCGATCCCAGCAGGTTTATTGATAATAGCGTACCTTGGGGTATCGTATACGATATCAAACGCTACCTCTCGAGGGGTGATATCTGGCAACTCCTCCTTCGGAAAGTGAATGTTGATAACGTCTCCGACCTTTACTTTATCAGATTTTTTGGGTGTATTACCATTTAGCAAAACATGCCCATCGTCGATAAGGGTGGAGAAGTAGCTGCGAGAGCGGCTCAAATTGTCTGCCAGATATTGATCTAGCCGTTTAGCAGATTCCGTAGCGACTAATCTTTTATCATCCGACATGCCGCCTCCAAAACCGATTCAACAGATATATTCATGCAATCAAAATGCCCCTTTGGGCAAGCTTTCTGCCCATGGACGTGGCAGGGGCGGCACTTCACATCATCCCTTTCGATAACGGTACAGCCAGAGAACTCTGGATAGAAGCCAAACTCCTTCGTCGTGCTGCCGAAGATTGCGACTACCTTGCGATTCAGTGCCACAGCTATATGCATAGGGCCTGAATCGGTGGAGATAACTAGGCTTGCGTCGCTCATTATATCGAAAAGCTCGGTCAGCGTAGTCTTTTTAGATAGTGCGCCGTTACCTACGACTACAACGTTGTAACCAAGCTTTGAGAGCCTCTCTGCTAATATTGGAAAGTGTTTCCACTCCTTTGTAAATTTGCTGGCATACGGGTGTATAACGATCTTTAGTGGATCGGTAGCGGCGTTGATCCCTAGGTATGGGCGCAACTCCTCCATCGGCGGTATCGGCAGATTTAACGCTGGAAATACAGCTTCGGCGTACTTCTGCACCGTATGCCGCTTTAATGCAGAGCTACAGGCATGAAATTTAACGTATAAACGACGGCATGCTGACTGCTTCTTATACTTATACGCTTTGCCGCTGATTAGCTTCCTAGCTATAGCGGAGCGAGTGTTTGCGTGCAGGTCGAAGATATAGTCAAATTCGGGCATAGTGCGTAGGAACTTTATATAATCCGCTAGCTTCATCCCACGTGGAATGGTGTGGATATTATCAGTAGGTACGATCCCCTGCCACACAGGGGCAAACTCGGCGTAGGTAAGGATATGCGCCCCTTCAAAGTGGCGGATTATGCCTGTAGTAAGGATTGCATCGCCTAGCGAGCTGAATCGTATAAATAGAATCCTATCCATTCAATATCCTCTCCGTTGCCGCTACGATCTCCTCTGGCTTTAGATCAATCATACATTTGAAATGTCCTTCTGGGCAGCTATTACCGCCATGCAATCCGCATGGGCGGCACGACAGCTCATTATTTTCGCATATAACGCTTACATTATCGTATGGAGAGAAGCCTAATGTAGGCACAGTCGCCCCGAAGATCGCTACTGTAGGCGTATTTTGACTAACAGCAATGTGTAAAGGTGCGCTATCGTTGGTTATTAGCAGATCTATATTCTTGATTAGAGCTGGAATCTGGCGAAACTCAACGGTATTGGCGTAGTCAAAAAACTCCATAGGTAATAGTGATTTAAGTTTATCGGTAACCTCGACATCGGCAGGCCCTCCGAAGATCGCAAGCGCATAGCCTTTATCGTACAAAAGCTGTGCAACTTTCGCAAAATGCTCCACTGGCATGCGTTTCGTCGCCCAGGTGCTGCCAGGGTTTAATCCTATAATCTTTCTCCCCTCGCTGGCGTTTTGCATAAATTCACCTGCGACCTTGCCGAACTTTTCGTCGTATATCGTTACAGGTGTTCCGCCTAACGTTTTAGCGACTGTTAGCGAATAGTTATCTGTAATAAGCGATAGGAGCGACAGATTGCGCTCGACCTCATGTAGCGTCAGCCGCCTATTGACCTTACCTGTCAGTAGCATTGAAAGGGCAGATTGACGAAACCCTATTCGCACAGGGATACGAGCCAGAAATAGAGCCAATATCGAGCGTGTGGATTTATGTGGGGTAATCACTATATCGTAACCTTTGAGTAGTTTAACAAACTTTAAGAGACCTGCAAGCCCCTTATACTCTCCACGTTTATCAAACTTTATAATATTAAGATTTGGAAGCCCCTCGAATAGTGGCGCACTCTCGGGGCGGACGCAGAAATCGATCGTCGCCTCTGGTATGAGTGCTCGCACCGCATTTATAAGCGGCGTTGTCAATATTGCATCGCCTATAAACGATGGATTAAAGATAAGGACTTTTTTGTATTTATCGCTACTGATCTGCATTTATCATCTTCATCAGCTCCGAAAGAAGCTCGTTTTCATTCACTTTTTTAACTATCTCCCCTTTGCGGAATAGAAGCCCCACGCCACGCCCACCTGCGACGCCGTAATCCGCCTCCTTCGCCTCGCCAGGGCCGTTCACCACGCACCCCATGACGGCTACTGTTATCTCTCGATGTACCGTATCGCAGAGTGCCTCTACACGCTCGGCAAGTGCTATCAGGTCGATCTCTGTGCGTCCACAGGTCGGGCAGGAGATTATCTCTACCCCACGTTTGCGCACCCCTGCCGCCGTCAAGATCCCCCACGCCGCATGAATCTCCTCCTCCGGCTCTGCCGTGAGCGAGACTCGTATCGTATCGCCGATCCCTTGTAGCAGCAGCGCACCGATCCCGACGGCAGATTTTATAGTCCCCATCCGTTTGGTGCCAGCCTCTGTCACACCCACATGCAGTGGAGCGTCGGAGTGCTTTGTAAAAAGTTTATACGCCTCGACCGTTAACGGCACACTGCTAGCTTTTATCGACACTTTATAGTTGCTAAAGTTGACGCTCTCAAGTATTTCGAGCTGGCGTAACGCCGATTTAACAAGTGCCTCCGCCGTAACGCCGTGCGCACTCAATAGATCTCTCTCTAGCGAGCCAGAGTTTACCCCCACTCGCACAGCTCGCCCCATATCAGCGGCGACCTCTAGCACCTTGCAGGTATTCTCCCTGCCGCCGATATTGCCTGGGTTTATGCGCACAGCCGCCGCACCGTTCTGCATAGCCTCAATAGCCAGTTTATAGTCGAAGTGAATGTCGGCGATGAGTGGGATCGTTATCTGCGGAATAATGGAGCTTATCGCCTCTGCCGCAACGCTATCTGGCACGGCAACACGGATAATTTCGCAGCCCAACGCCTCCAGACGCTTTATCTGCGCCACGGTAGAGACTACATCACGAGTGTTGGTGTTGCACATCGATTGCACTCGGATCGGATTGTTGCCGCCGATTGATATATTACCGACCTGTATTACTTTACTCATGATGTCCTCCAGCCTTAGGATGGCTATCTTCGTATGTCTCCATAAGTATCTGGAGATCTAAATGTGTATACTTCTGTGTAGTCGTGAGCGACTCATGCCCCAAAAGGGTCTGTATATCTCGCAAATTCGCCCCTGCGCCCAGTAGGTGAGTGGCGAATGTATGCCTAAATGAGTGCGGCGAGTAGATATCGGGCAATCCGACCTCCGTTAGGTACTCCTTCACAAGCTCCAGCACATGTCTAGCCGACAGCCTGCCCCCACGACGGTTGATAATAAACGCCTGTGATTTTGGTGAATGACCCTTATGCATCATCCCCTGTATCGAGCTGTAGTACAGCCTTATTAGCTCGATATAGTATGGGTCTAGAGGCATGATTCGCTCCTTCTTACCCTTCCCTCGAATGCGTAGCCTGCCGCCATTCAGGTCTACATCGCTGACATCTAGCCCAACAAGCTCCGATACCCTCATCCCTGTACCATATAGAAGCTCTAGGATTACTCGATCACGTGGTGCGGCGGCATCTTCATCCTTAGGTGCCTCTAAAAGCTTTAATATATCATCTTTGGGAAAGACGTTTAGCGATTTTTTCTCCTTCTTAGGAAATTTTAGCATGCGAGATGGGTTTTCTTCCATAATACGCTGTTTATAGAGGTAGCTAAAGAATGAACGAACGGTTGCAATCTTGCGCTCGATAGAGCTTTTAGCAAGCTTCCTCTCGTAAAGGGAGGTCACGAAGCCTCGAAGTAGAAAGTAATCGACCCTTTCGACCTCCGAGATCATATCGCCAGCGATATATTCGATAAGCTCTGCAAGATCTTTAGAATATGCATTAACGGTCAGCTCCGAGGCGTTGCGCTCGATAGTTTGAAACGATAGGAAGGTGTCTACAGCGATATCTATATTCATGATAAGAGCCAGCTTAGCAGATTTATCTGCCTAATGCCATTATGATTTGCCCCTGCACCGATCTCGTCCAAGGTGAGGAGGAATTTGGGATGATTGTCAGAGATCTTCTGTAGCGGCTCTAGCTCTCTTGCAAGTGTGGTGCTATCAAGGACAGACGCCGATACCTGAAAGTATACGGTCTCACTCATGTTAGTGGCAATAAAATCAACCTCTTTATCAGCCACCTTGCCTATATTTACCCTATATCCACGTCGTAGTAGCTCAAGGTAGACAATATTCTCGATAATATGCCCGATATCTGCGGTGGATTTTGATAGTAGTAGGCTACGAATGCCGCTATCCACCAGATAGTATTTATTTAACGTTTTTAAGTGCTGTCGCCCCTTTATATCGTATCTATCAACTTTGTAGAAGATGTAGCTATTTGTTAGTGCTGATAGATAGCGATCAACTGTGTTTATCGAGATCTTCCGCCCTGCGGAGTTTATCGTATCTGTAATCTTTTTAGCGGAGACAGGGCTACCGATATTGTCTGCCAAAAACTTTGCAATACTCTCCAAAACTGCGATATCTCCGATATCCTCACGCTTGGCGATATCTTTTACTAGTATAGTATTGTAAATTCCATCTAGATATAGCATGACGGCACTATCAGTGCGTGGGAGAAACGCAGCATATGGGAATGAACCGAAACGTAGATATTCGTTAAAGCTTTGCTGCACACTATTGTCATCTGGCACAGCTTCGCAATACTCTTTGAATGATAGGGGAAGCATGCTGATTGTAATATATCTGCCAGAGAGTAGTGTAGCAAGCTCGCCAGAGAGCATATAGGCGTTGGAACCTGTTATATATATGTCAACATTCGGCTTTACAAAAAGACTATTTATTGCCCTCTCAAACCCTACACAGTTTTGTACCTCATCAATGAAGATATAGGTATATTTATCCTTACATAAGCGAGCATTAATATAGTCGTAAAGGGCATTATATTCGAGCAGTGAGGCGTAGTCAGATCCCTCTAAATTTATAGAGACGATCTGATTGTCTGCGATACCAGTACTTTTTAGATAGTCGATATATAGGGCGAAAAGTGTGGATTTGCCACAGCGACGCACACCTGTGACAACCTTGATTGTTTGCCACTCTCGCACTGATTTGATTTGTTCAAGATACTCTTTACGGTTAACCATAAGAGATAATTACATGAAAAGTTTTTTCAGTCAAGTGAAATAACTTTTATTTTCTAAAAGTTTTTTCAGTCAAATGAAATAACTTTTATTTCACTTCGTACTGAATAGTTTTGATATATCGATCTACATCGCCTTTGGGGATAGAGGCACCAGTGGGCAGCTCGACGACCTCGATAAGTTTGCGGAAGTTCCACATATCAAGCTCTATCGTGTCGCCGATCTTTATCTCTGCCGACGGTTTCGCCTTGCGACCGTTTATAGAGATAACGCCCTCATTGGCGGTCTCTTTAGCTACCGATCTGCGCTTTATTATCTGCGTAACTTTTAGAAAGCGATCGAGTCGCATTACTTGTCAAACCTCGAAACCAGTATCGATTTCTTATTTCTCTCTAGCCAGTTTTCATAGATATTATCGAGCTGATCTATGCGAAGTTTATTGGTGACAGAGGCTCTTAAATTATCGGGGATAGTTGTGTCCGTTCTGGTATTATCGAGCTTGAGTACGATATACCGCCCCTCATCATCTATGATAGGCTTTGATACATCGCCGATCGTCATTGAAGGCAGTACCTCGCCCATCTCTGGGATCACCTGTGCAGTGGTAACCCAGCCCATATCGATAACCGATTCGCCAGTGATCTCTGCGGCGGATTCAAAGGTGCCTTCATCTAGTGCGTCGGTAAATGCGTTGTATGACGTTTTGTTTGGAAGGAATAACAGATATACATAGTATTGGACTTCGCCAAACTTTATATTAGAATCTTTTTTAAGGAAGTTTCTGACATCTTGCTCTGTTACGATCGCCCTAGCGGAGAGCTGACGAGCCACTTCGGAGCGGATGACAAGATTTTTTATATATAGAGATGCCTCAGGAGTGATCACACCCTCTCTATCGACGATCTCTCGCAGCTCCTGACGGAAGATCGTATTCTCCTGCTGTACAGCTGCCATCGCCTGCTCTATCTGCTGTGGATTTATAGCGATACCAAGCCTTGCCGCCGCTACATCGAGGATCGTAGAATCGATCATCACCTGCAACGTTTTCTTATAATAATCATCCCACGCAGCCTTATGCTCTTCTGAATCGGTGATCGCATTGATCCTCTTTACCACGCTAGGGGCATATATCTCGATATCGTGCAGTGTAATTACCTTTTCGCCAACCTGTGCAACGATCTTATCTATTATCTCGCTACTTGCCTGCTGTGGGGAAAAGCTCAGCAAGGTTGAAATCGCTAAGATACTGAATATCCGCATTATTGTGCAGTGCATTTAAAAACTCCCTTACAACCTCTTGTCGTTTGCTGGTATAAAGCTCTGCCATGAGGGCAGATTTAACATTTTCGTACGAATTTCTGCTGACTTTGGAGTACTCCACCATTCTGAATATATGGTATCCGTAGTCGCTTGTGATAACAGGGCTTATCTCCCCCTCTTTTAGGGTGAACGCTGAGCTGAAAAATTCGGGGAACTCCGCCTCTCTGATAAAGCCTAAGTCGCCGCCGACGCTCTTCTCTGGCCCTTCGGAGTACTTTCTAGCAACCTCAGAGAAGAGGATCCCAGAGGCAAGCTCCTGTGCGGCGGTATTTGCTGTATCATTATCGGTGGTGAAGATATGCATTATATGCGCCTCGCCCACGATATTTTTGCTATAATCTTTCGATTCGTAGTATTTTTTAAGCTCCGCCTCTGTTACATAGCTTGTGGTGCTTAATATTAGGTCGAATAGGTCGTTAACGATAATTCGCTCCTCTGCAAGCTTGGCTACCTGGCTGGAGTCGATATTATAGTGTCCTGTTATCGCCTTTAACTCCTGCGCCCCCTGCTTTGTGGAGAGCTGAATCACGAGTTTATCGACCTTATTCTGATCAACTACCATGCTTCGGCGAGCCGCCTCCTGCAAGAGGAGTTTATGATCGATAAAGTCGCTAAGGAGCTTCTCCTTGACAAACTCATTATCAAGGTCTTTCGGCTCCATCTCCCAAAGGATTATATTGGTGTAGTTCCATAGATCTTGGGAGGTGTAGTTGGTGCCGTTGATCTTGACAATATCTTTGGCAGGATTTTTGTCTGTATCTGTCTTGTTATTGCAAGCGACTAGCGTTATTGCCATTAAAGACAGGAGTAGTAGAAACTTTTTCATCTATATCTTCACAAGTCCTTTTCGTTCCATTTCACTTTTGCAGTCGATACAGAATCGGGCAAACGGTACAAACTCAAGCCTGCGCTCCTCTATATCATCTTCGCACTCGATACATACGCCGTAGGTGCCACTTGTAATCCTGCCGAGAGCCTGCTCGACGAGCTGCAATTTAAGGGCGTCGGTCTCTACCTTGCCGAGCATAATATTTTTATTATATATATTGTACGCTTCGTCTGCCGAATCTTGACCGCCGTCGTTGCCAAAGCTTAATGCGTCGTTATATCGCTCATTAAGCTTATTTATTAGATCCGACCTCATCTCCAGAAGTTTCGCTTTGAAATATTCAAGCTGCTTTGCATTCATAATAATGCACCTCACTTATGGTACGGATGACCTGTCCGTATTGTCATATTGCGATATAGCTGCTCTGCAATCACAACGAGCGCAACTTCGTACGACATCGTTAATCGTGAAAGCGACCAACGCTCCTTGACGTGCTTTAGCACCGTCTCGGAGTGTCCTTCCGCCTCACCCACAAAGATATACAGCGTGCGGCACTGCTCTGTTAGCTCTTTGAAATAGTCGGCCAACTCTAGCGTATCGAAGATCTTTCCGCCTGCGTCTAGTGCTACCAGCCTGTCGCCAGCCTTTATAGAGTTAAAAAAGCGTTCCTCTCTGGCGGCTTGCGGCGCACCCCACTCCACAATCTCGAGCGGCATAGAGCCTGATAGGCGTTTCTGATACTCGCCGATCCACTCAAGCGCACGACTCTTGCGGAGCTTCCCCTCTAAGATCACCTGCACTTTCATAGAGGTAATATCATCGCAATATTGGAGGCTTTTCTACAGAATATTGAACCGTATGTCAACATCTTTTCTATGCGAATAGTTCATAAAGGGCTATAGCAGCACTCTGCGCCGCATTTAAAGAATCGATACTGCCAGCCATTGGGATATACACAAGTTCGTCCGCCGAATTAGCAAGCCCATCACGCACGCCCTTCCCCTCTGCACCGATAACTAGCGCAGTCTTACTCTTCGCCTTATAATCTTTCATGCTGATCGGTGCGTCCATATCGCAAGCTGCGATAGTGTAGTCTAACTCCTTCAACAGGTTGCAAACGTTGGATAGGTTTGTCTCCTCTATGATGGTGGTATAGAATATAGCCCCTGCACTAGCTTTACACACGGCAGGTGTTATAGGTGCCTGATGGTAGCGTGGCACGATGATATGGTTCACCCCAAAGCAGTGTGCAGAGCGGATTATTGCGCCGTAGTTGTGCGGATCCTGAATTCTATCAAGGATCAATACGCCCTTCGCCTCTTTCAGAGCCTCACGAGCATCGTGGAAGGAGATCGGGAGGATATCCTCGACCTCCGCCGCTATCCCCTGCGCCTCTCGGTTGAATCTGCCGTCGAACTCTGGCTTCTGCATGACGGTGACTGGGATCGTGAAGGTGACATCCTGCAACATAGTCCCTTTGCGGATATACACCCTCGACGCCTTCCCTGCTTTTATCGCTTCAAATACTGGATTTTTACCGTAAACAATCATTTATATGTTTTCCTCTGGAAGGGGCAACTACGTTTCCCCTTTCCACCTTCCCCTTCCTATTAGGATTACTCCGCAGGCTTGAGGCTCTCGTCTCAATGCTCGTGCGACTTCTGGCAAGATTGCGCTTACGCTATCTTGCACAGAATGCGTCGCTACGTCGGCGCATGTCCGCCTACGCTCAAACTAATATTTAGGAATAGGCAATATTAAATTTTTTTCTTAATGACGGCGGCTACACCCTCTGGCGATAGCCCTAGCAGTTTAAATACATCATCTGGAGTGCCAGAGTATGCGTACTTTGTAACGCCGAATGGGATCACTTTGCATGCAAGCCCCTCGCTTGCCACAATCTCGCAAACGCTAGCATAAAGCCCTGAATATGGGTTGTGATCCTCATAGGTGAAGATCACGCCAGCTTTTGCAAGCTCTATAATCTCCTCTCTATTAGGAGTCGTTGGTGTGCTGACGTTGTAAACGCCTAGCTCTGGCACGAGTTCCTTCACCTTTAACGCTCTATATAGCATGCCGCCGTAGCTTAGTAGCGGTATTTTTCCCTTGCGCACTTCATCTATCTTACCATACTGGAATTGATACCCCTCACCAAAGAGCGGTTTACCATCCTCTGCGGTGATTGTTGGCACCTTAGATCTGCCCATTATCACAGCCACGTTCCCCTGATGTACGGCGGCGTAACGCACCGCTGCGTCGGTCTGATTCGGGTCTGCTGGGGTGATAACCTGGAAGCTAAATAGGTTCCTCATAAGCCCTAGATAGTCGATGCACTGGTGGGTGCGACCATCTTCGCCAACGTCTACCCCTGCGTGAGTTGAGATCACCTTCATATTGGTGCCGTTGATATCGGCCATGCGGAGTTGATTATATACCTCTACCACAGCAAACATCGTGAAGGTGGTAAAGAATGGCACAATTCCGCAGACGCTTGCGGCGCTAGCCACAGTGGCAGCGTTATGCTCGCTTATACCGCACTGAATAAATCTTTCAGGGAAGTTCTTCTCGATATCGGCAGTTTTGATGGAGCCTGCAAGGTCGCAATCGAACGCCACAAATGGCACGCCCTTATTATTGCCAGTAACGGAGCTCTCTGCCATAGCTGTCATCACAAGCCCTGCGGCACTGCGACAGTCGGTCTTTTCGTCAGCTTTATAGATATGCGCTGGGATCGGATTAACCAAAACGTCTCTATTAGGCAGTTTATGCTCTGCCCCTGTGAACGTCTTGCGCAACGCCTTATACCTATCGAGATCTGGCGTTAATCCAAGCTCTACGATAGCTTTCTTATAATCATCCTCTGAGAGGGGGCTACCGTGGTATTTATGTTTATTCTCCATAAAGGAGACGCCCTTGCCCATTGTGGTGCTGGCGATTATGACGGTCGGTTTATCAGATTGTTGTGCTTTATTGACGGCGGCTACGATCGAGTTATAGTCGTGTCCATCGGCAGTGAGGACGTTCCACCCTGTAGCACTATACTCATCGATAAACGATTGCGGCATTACGTCGCATGTTTTTCCGCATATCTGCAAGTTATTTGCGTCGATAAATGCGATAATATTGGATAGGTTATACTTTGTAGCGAAGCGTTTCGCCTCTGTGAGCTGCCCCTTCTGCTGCTCGCCATCGCCCATTATTACGTATACGTACGAGTTTTCACCCTTGATCTTTGCGGCAAGTGCCATTCCGCATGCGGCGGATAGCCCCTGCCCGAGGTTGCCGGTAGTCCACTCTACCCCCACCACGCTCCTCTCGATATGCCCCTCGTAGAGGCTACCTGCAAGGCGGAATTGCGATATAGCGTCATCCATAGGGAAGAAGCCGTTTACCGCAAGGGTGGAGTATACCGCTGGTGAGATATGGCCGATCGAGGCGATCACCTTATCTCTAGCGTAGTCATTGATATTGGCTGGAGAGATATCTGCGTACCTGTAGAGGGTAAGCAGGATATCGATGCTCGACATACTTCCGCCTGGGTGACCGCTGGCGGCAAGAGTTGTCATCGATAGAATTGCGGCACGGCACTCTGCGGCAGTAGCTTTCAACGCCTTTTCATCCGCTTCCGATACTGATACTGGGAATAGTTTGTTTGACATTTTAGGATACCTCACTGGCAATCTAGACATAAGAGACGGTCTTGTCAATCCAAATAATTAATAGTTACCTCGCCATCATGAAGGTAGACGATATGCCCCTTCACAGGTAAATTATATTGGCTACGAAGTGCGCCCATATATCCCTCTACCTGCTCGATATACTCGGCGTGACGGCTGCCGTTCGGCTCGCCACTCTTAAAGTCCACCACCGAGATCGAATCATCACCCAAAAAATAGAGATCGATAAAGAGGAGCGCACTATTATAATAGATCGCCTTCTCTCTGAAAATTTTTCCTGAGCGTGATATCTCTTGCCAACGTTTATCTCCACATAGGGCGTTTAGCGCATTATGGGCGGTAGCTTTATCCTCTGGTCGAAGGTATGCCCCATACCGATTCCACGCCTTATCTACCGCCGCCGTAGCAGATTCTATCGTAAAATCCGCCATCTGATAGATCGCCTCGTGCATAAATGTGCCGTATTGGCGAGATATAAACGGCT
Source organism: Deferribacteraceae bacterium (assembly GCA_031285415.1). Classification (GTDB taxonomy): domain Bacteria; phylum Chrysiogenota; class Deferribacteres; order Deferribacterales; family JAISNW01; genus JAITWF01. Next base: position 398 of record JAITWF010000179.1, on the reverse strand, counting down.
CTGTGTAGCTATCCTCCTCCTCTGCCTGTAGCTGTGGTTTATGAGGATAGCTGATAGCTCTTTCCTCTGTGCGCTCGATAGTAGCCATTCGTTGCGGAGCGGTTAAGGTGCCGTAGCTGATAGCGGTTGGGAATCGGTCAATTATATACTCGTCGGTCGTCCCCTTCGCTGTGGAGGCGATCAGATAGAGGGCGTTCTCTGCACGAGTAACGGCGACGTAGAGCTGATTTATCCGATCGTATCGAATCAGCGCCTGCTCCCTCTCAAACGCCTCCCTACTCTCCTCGGGTGCATAGGGGCGAAGATCCGCCTTGAACTGTTTATAGATCTTAGCCTTTCCACGCACTGTTTTCATAAAGTACTGCTGCTTATTGCTAGAGGATAAAGACTCCTGCACA
>JAITWF010000094.1 GCA_031285415.1 Deferribacteraceae bacterium | reverse complement strand
AATGTCGACCTTCGCCTAGAGGAAAAATGCCCACAGTGCGGCAAAGACCTCACGATGAAACATGGCAAGAACGGTACATTTGTGGCGTGTACAGGCTATCCAGAGTGCTCCTTCACCTCTGATTTTGAGCGTGGCGACGATGGCAAGATAATCTTTAAAGAGCATAAAAACGCAGAATCCACAGGCATTATGTGTGAAAAGTGCGGTGCAGAGCTTGTGATCAAGAGGAGTCGATTCGGTGAAATGCTCGCCTGTAGCGGATATCCAGAGTGCAAAAACATAAAGAACTTTATACGCCTGCCCGATGGTTCGATAAAGGTGCTTGCCGCTGGCGAAAAACTTGCTGAAAGCTGCCCCGATTGCGGCAAGGGCGATGTAGTGCTGAAATCTGGCAGAAATGGGCTATTTGCGGCATGCTCGACATACCCGAACTGTAAATTTACCGCAAATGTGGCAGCAGATGAACATGGAAACCTTACAATTAAACCGAAAGCTGCTCAAGAGACTATGGGAACGTGCGACAAGTGCGGTAAACCGATGGTTGTAAAGAAGAGCTTTAGAGGCCCCTTCCTTGCATGTAGCGGCTATCCCGATTGCAAAAATACAAAGAGTATGAAGGGGGCTGGTAGTGGCGACGCACCTGCAAAGGCTACAAAGGCGGTGAAGACACCTGCGAAGACAACGACTAAAAAGGCAACAGCTACAAAGAAAGCTACCACTACAAAGAAGGCAGCTCCAAAGAAGCCTACAACGCCTAAGAAACCGAAGAAGTAAAAGTTCCCCTTAATACATAACACCCTCCCCTTGAGGGAGGGTCGAAGCTTTAGCTTCGGGGAGGGGTTGCAAAAAAAAAGACCCCCCACCGACAGTAAACTGTCGACTCCCCCTCAAGGGGGGAGTGTTTGCGTGTAAGGGGGACGACTTAAAATTGATATAAGATTTAGATATGACTTATGGAGGGTTACTGTATGATGAAAAAGAAGCCGGGGTTGCTACTGTGGATCGTGATTGCTATCGTTTTAGGTCTCTCGCTGGGATCTATACTGCCAGAGTTTGTTGTTCGCTCGTTTCTAACGTTTAATGGTATCTTTTCAAACTTTTTAGGTTTCTGTATCCCATTGATAATCTTAGGCTTAATCGCCCCTGGTATTGCAGAGCTTGGCACAGGTGCAAAGCGTCTTTTAATCATTACAGTGCTGATCGCATGGGGTTCTACCGTGCTAACAGGCTACTTTACATACTTTACAACTAGCGCAATCTTCCCAAGCCTTGTAGAGTATAGCCCTTCGCTAGGAAATGTTGAAAATCCTGAATCTAATATGCTGAAAGGCTTCTTTACTATCCCTATTCCGCCACTTTTAGGCGTCACAACATCGTTGATATTGGCGTTTACAGTTGGTCTCGGCATGGCGGCATTTAAAAGCGACGGACTTATGACGGTATTCAAAGAGTTTCGTACAATCATGGAGTTCGTAATTGCAAAGGCGATCGTGCCACTGCTGCCAGTCTACATCTTCGGTATCTTTCTGAATATGAAACGCTCTGGCGACGCATTCGAGCTGATGACAGTTTTCGGCAAGATTATTATCGTAATCTTTATACTACATATCTTAGTGCTCGTTATCCTTTTCGTTATCGCTGGCTGGATGTCGAAGAAGAACCCATTCAAACTGCTATACAATATGCTCCCAGCATATATGACAGCGTTGGGGACATCATCCTCTGCGGCTACGATCCCTGTAACCCTTGCACAGACTAAACTTAATGGGGTCACAGAGGAGATCGCAGATTTCACTATACCGTTAGGATCTACTATACATATGACAGGTAGCACCACAAAGATCGTCGCAATGAGCCTTGCAGTATGCATTATGCAAGGTCTACCGCACGATTTCGGTTTGTATACCGCATTCATACTAATGCTCTCTATCTCTATGGTTGCCGCTCCTGGCGTTCCTGGTGGGGCGATCATGGTTGCTGTGGGCGTATTAGGCTCGGTATTGGGATTTGATCAAACAGCTGTAGGGCTTATGATTGCGCTCTATATTGCGATCGATAGCTTCGGCACAGCAGGCAACGTCACAGGTGATGGTGCAATCGCTATTATGGTGGATGAGCTAGAGAAGAAGCATAAGCTGAAGGCAAGTTAATATTGACATATCTTAGGTATTGAGATATATTATCATTAGTTTAAAGATCAATGGCGTGCTATTGATTGAGGGGTCACCGTGAGGTGACCTCTTGCATTGTATGCGAACAAATATTTATATAGATGGCATCAATCTCTACTACTTGGCATTAAAGGGGCATGGCAAAGGGTTTAAATGGTTAAACCCCGACCTGCTATGTCGCTCTATCCTGCCACAAGAACATTATAATATAGTAAGTATTAATTACTATACCGCTAGAGTATCGCCAAAAGCCAGCCCAACCGCCCCAAGAGATCAGCAAGTGTATATAAATGCACTTGAGTCTCTGCCAAATCTAAAGATTCATTATGGGCGTTTTACCATACATCCTACCAAGATGTTTATGGTTCAGCCTGCGCAATTTGAGCCGCCGTGCACAACACCTCCGACCCCCAATCCAAAATTTGTATATGTACAGAAAACAGAGGAGAAGGGGTCTGATGTTAATATAGCCGCTCATCTGGTGCGAGATGCCTGTCTTGGAGCATTTGATAATGCTGTAGTGATAACTAACGATACCGACCTTGTTGAACCGATACGGATCGTTACGCAGGAGTTAAAGCGGAATGTTGTTACATTGAACCCATCAACACGCCCTGCACAGCTACTCTTAAATGTTTCAACATACTCTCGTAGAATACATACATCGCATATAAAACAGTGCCAGTTCCCTGATAGTTTTACTCATAATGGAAAATTAATAGAGAAGCCAAAAGATTGGTAGCGGAGCAATAATGACAGCAGTAACGATCATCGGTGGCGGTCTTGCAGGGTGCGAGGCCGCATGGTATTTAGCGGAGCGTGGGGTGCAGGTTACACTATATGAAATGCGCCCTACCCTCTCTAGCCCTGCGCATACATCACCTAACTTAGCGGAGCTTGTATGCTCGAATTCGCTTAAATCTGACAGCCTAGACACAGCCGCAGGGCTTCTAAAGGCGGAGCTTCGCCACTACGGCAGCATGCTTATGGCTGTAGCCGAAGAGTGCAAGGTGCCAGCTGGTTCCGCTTTAGCCGTAGATAGAGAGCTTTTTGCCCTCAAGGCTACGCAAAAGATCGAGTCTCACCCCAATATAAAAGTTGTGCGAGAGGAGATAACGACGCTACCTGAGGGATTAGCGATAATCGCCTGCGGTCCTTTAGCTTCCAACGCTATTTCAGAGTCGATACAGGCGGTAACTGGCGGTGGACTTGCATTTGTAGACGCTATATCGCCCGTTATCTCGGCAGATAGTATAGATTTTAATATCGGATACTTTGCAGGTCGCTACGACAAGGGTGGGGATGATTACCTAAACCTCCCCCTCTCTAAAGAGCAGTATAACAGCTTTTACGACGCACTTGTATCGGCTGAAACTGTTAAGGCGCATGAGTTTGAGGATGTTTCAGTATTTGAAAGGTGCATGCCGATAGAGGTGATCGCCTCTAGAGGGAAAGAAACCTTGCTATATGGCCCAATGCGCCCTGTGGGGCTTCGAGATCCACGCACAGGCGAGGTTCCCTTTGCGGTGGTGCAACTACGGCTTGAAAATCAAGAGAGAACAGCGTTTAATATCGTCGGATTTCAGACTAAGATGACAATGCCAGCGCAGAAGCGAGTATTACAGATGATTCCAGGGCTAGAGAACGCTGAGTTCCTACGCTACGGCACGATTCACCGAAATACATATATCGACGCACCAACACACCTTAATAGTAATCTATCGCTAAAGAGCCTGCCGAATATCTTTATGGCAGGTCAGATTACAGGCGTAGAGGGCTATCTGGAGTCGATGGCGTCGGGGATGATAGCAGCTATGCAGATCTGCGCTACTGAGCCTGTCGAATTTAGCCCATTTACAGCATTTGGTGCATTACAGCGACACACAAGGGGGGAGTTTGGCGATACTTATCTGCCAGGCAACTTCCACTTCGGAATGCTACCACCGCTTGAGAAGCGTGTGAAGAAGAAGGCGGATAGGAAGGCGGAATATAGTAAAAGAGCGATGGAGGTACTTGCATGAAAGTTGCAATCGATGGCCCAGCCGGCAGCGGCAAAAGCACAATAGCAAAGCGAATTGCGTCTCAATACGGACTTACATATCTCGATACCGGTGCGATGTATCGGGCGTGCGCTTGGCTAAAACTCAAGCATAACATGCAGTTCGACGAGCTTCTTGCCCTCCTTCCATCGGTAGAGTTTCAGTTCTACGATAGTGGCAAGGCTCTTAAATTAGCCTATAAAAATAACGTTGACGATGTATCGGAGGCGATCCGCACGCCAGAGGTGACGGCACTTGTGAGCGACGTAGCGGCAAATGCAGATCTGCGTGCTATTATGACAGAGAAACAGCGTGCAATAGCTTTGCAGGTGGATGTTATAATGGATGGCAGAGATATCGGCACCGTAGTATTGCCGAATGCCGAGCTAAAGTTCTTTCTGACAGCCTCCGCCGAAGAGCGTGCGAAGAGGCGAACAGCAGAGTGGAATGGTAAAGGTACACAGGCGAACTACGATGAAGTTCTGAAAGAGATCATCGAAAGAGATCGAAAAGACTCCGAAAGAACGGCTTCTCCGCTAAAAAGATCAGATGATGCAACGGAAATTGACACAACATGCTTGACAATAGACGAAGTTACAGCGATAATAGGTGACGCTGTGAAAGATTTTAGGGCTACTATCGGGGAAGGATGAGAGTAACTATAGCAGATTATGCAGGGTTTTGTTTCGGTGTAGAGCGAGCGATCCAGATCGTTAACGATGCCGTGCAAAAAGATCAGAACGTTGTTACATTTGGTCCAATAATACATAATCCCCAAGTTGTCAAAGAACTTGCCTCTCGTGGGGTTGTAGTTAAAAATCATCTCGACGAGATTGCGCCTGAGATGACCGCTATTGTGCGTACTCATGGCGCTACAGTCGGTGAGATGAGAGAGCTTGCAACTAAAACTCAAAGCATAATCGACGCCACATGCCCCTTTGTGAAAAAGGTGCAGGAGGCGGTCTCTAAACTATCAGAGAACGATGTCCCTGTTGTTGTGGTTGGGGAGATAGACCATCCCGAAGTTCAGGGGATTGTGAGCTATATAAAGGGCAAATATTTTGTTATCTCCTCTGTTGAGGATGCGCAGAAGCTCCCCTATTCGTCAACATACGGAATCGCAGCACAGACCACTCAAAATGAAGATACATATAAAAATATTATAGATGTTTTAAAGGGGAAGTGTGACAACCTGAACATCTCTCGCACTATATGCAACGCCACTCAAAGCAGGCAATCTGCTGCACTGAAGCTTGCTAAAGAGGCGGATGTGATGATTATAGTCGGTGGGCGAAATAGCGCAAACACCACTCGGCTATATCAGATCTGCAAAGATGTTTGCAAAAGGGTTTATCATATCGAAACGGAAGAGGAGCTTACAGATTCAATGACGGCTGGGGCGAAGCTTGTGGGGGTATCCGCAGGCGCTAGCACACCGATGAATTTAGTCTATAAAGTAAAGGAATATATACTGGAGAGGGCACTTATGAGTAATGAAAACAAGAGAAGCGAAGAGAGTATGGAAGATTTTGAATCTATGTTAGAGGAGTCGCTCAAGCAGCCCACCAGAGGATCTACTGTCAAAGGCGTGATAGCGCAAATTCAAGGCAATGAGGTAATTGTCAACGTCGGTAGCAAAACTGAAGGCGTTGTGGACAAAAGCGAACTGGGGGCTGACGTGAAAGTTGGCGACTCTGTTGAGCTTGTCGTTGCAGGATTTAACACCGGCGGGTATATGCAGTTAACTCGCAGAATGGCGGACGGAGCCTCTGAGTGGAATTCGCTTAGAGATTCTGTCGACAAAGTTGTGAAGGTTAAGATCGAATCGAAGGTCGACAAGGGCTATCGTGGCAAGATCGGCGATATCGACGCATTTATCCCCGACAATCATATCGATCTAAAGAGCAGAATGAAAGATCCATCTGAATATATCGGCAAAACAGTTCAGGCTAAAGTTCTAAAATTTGGCGGAAACGGACGACACAAATCAGCTCTCGTCTCCCCTAAAGATTTCATCCTCGAGCAGGAGAACAAGAGCCGTGGCGAATTTATCGGCAATATAAAGGTTGGCGATGTGATGAACGGCACCATCAAAACCCTTAAAGAGTACGGTGCATTCGTTAGCTTCGGCGCAGTAGACGGCTTCCTACATAAATCTAATATCAGCTGGGGACGCCCTCGCAACCCTGCAAAGTTCGTTGAAGAGGGGCAGTCACTCGACGTTATCATCCTCGAGATCAACAACGAAACTGGCAAGATCGAGGTCGGTCTGAAACAGCTTTCAGAGGATCCATGGGCGACTGTACAGGCGAAATACCCTATAGATAGCACCGTGAACGCAGTAATGGTTGGCAGACGCCGCAACGGCTTTATCGGCGAGGCAGAGCCAGGCGTGGATGTATTTGTGCCACTAGAGGAGCTTACATGGCTGCGCAACTCTAGAATATCTGTAAACCCTAAAGATAAGGTAGAGGGGCGAGTGCTCGACTACGACAATGAACATAAACGTATCATTATCAGCGTTAAGATGATGACTGAAAACCCTTGGCAGACACTAAGAACAGAGTGCGCAGAGGGCAGCACTATCACCGGTACAGTTAAAAATGTGACAGATTTCGGCGTATTCGTTGATTTCGGTCAATTTGTAGATGGTCTGATCCGTAAAAGCGATGTCACCTGGGGTGCAGAGCCAACAGATCTGAACACTCTATTCAAAGCTGGCGACGAGGTGCAGGCGAAGGTATTGAAGATCGACGAGGAGCGTGAGCGTGTAAGCCTTGGCTTGAAACAGCTTGCGGCAAACCCTTGGAGAGATATGCCTAAATCTGGCACCAAAGGTGGCAATACTACAGAGGTGACTATCGCCGCTGTAACTAAAAATGGTTTAGACGTTACACTTCCAAACGGACTTGTAGGACAGATTCCATCGAACGAGCTTGATCCTGCAAATGCCTCTCTGGATTCATACAATGTGGGCGACAAACTCACCGCTATTATCATAAAGGCGGATCAGAAGGATCGCACACTGCTACTCTCTGTCAGAAAGATGATCGTAGACTCGGAGCGCAAAGAGACGAAAGAGTATATGAAGAAGCTTGAGAAGTCAGACGAAGGGCAAGGGTTTGGAGCAATCTTCAAAGATATATTGAAATAATCGTGATCTCGGCGCACCGCTGCGTTATTTTCGCCAAGCCAATCCTCATGTACGCTCGAGTACACTCCGGTTGTCTTGGCGAAAGCCGCCTTGCGTTGCATCCAAGCTGACGATTATTAGCATAATCACCATATGCGTCATTGCGGACGAGATCCGCAATCCAGAAATTATGTAAGGATTATTAATGAACATAGTCAAAAGATCTTTTCAATGGTTAGTGGTTCTTATGATGGTAGTCCTCTTTGTGCGTGGCGTTGTGGCTATCTTTGGTGGCTACGAGTACGCCGCAGACGAGGATTATATCGCTGTGCTAGACCTCAACGGCGTGATATTCGACGCCGAAACGACCATTGAAAAGTTTCGCAAGCTAGAGGATGACGACTATGCCAAAGGCTATGTACTGCGCATAAATTCGCCTGGTGGGCTTGTTACACCGAGCCAGGCGATCTATGAATATCTATTAACGATCAAGAAACCGCTCTATGTAGCGATGGGCTCCACCGCCGCCTCTGGCGGATATATGGCAGCTCTGCCAGCAAACCGAATATATGCAATGCCTACAACTATCACTGGCAGTATCGGCGTGATTATGCAGGTGCCAAACTACTCTGGACTTTACGATAAGATCGGGATCTCTGAGCAGGTTATAAAATCTGGATTATATAAAGACGCTGGCAACCCTAGCCGACCGATGACAGACGAAGATCAGGCGGTGCTTTCAGCTATCGTTATGGATATGTACGATCAGTTTGTGCAGGCAGTTAGCTCCAGAAGAAATCTGACAGATAATGAAACGAGAACTCTCGCCGATGGGCGTATCTATACTGGTCGCATGGCGATGTCACATGGGCTTGTAGATCGTATGGGATCGTGGTACGATGTATACCTCGAGATGGCAAAGGATCTCGGTACTCCAGATATTAAATATCATGAGATACATGACGAAGTACTACCTATGTGGAAAAGGGTCATGACAGAGGCAGAGGATATTATCCCCACAAGTGGGTTGAATCCTGCTGGGTTTTATTATATGTTAGAATATTAAGGGAGGCTATTACTATGCAAGTAAGTAAAATTCTATTCCCAACCGACTTCTCCGATGCGTCAAGGCACGCTCTCGAGTATGCAGTCTACCTTCAGAAGATGTTCAATGCGGAGCTAGAGATAGCACACGTTATATTCGACGAAACCTACCTTATCACTATGTACGTACCACAGGGCACCTTGCAGGGCTTTATGGGTGAGCTTGAGAGCGGTGTTATGCAGCATATGGACAAATTCACATCCGAGAGCGAGATCCTGAAAGATGTAAAGTACACCACCAAAATTTTGAAGGGTACCCCACATGCAGAGATCACAAAATGGGCAGAGGAATCTGGCGTAGACTTGATCGTGATCGGCACCCATGGACGCACAGGGATCCAGCACGTACTATTTGGCTCTACAGCTGAAAAGGTTATCGGAAAGGCACACTGCCCTGTATTGACGGTAAAACCAAGCTGACTAGAATTCCCCTTCGCTGGCGAAGGGGAATTTAAAACAATAGTATATAGCGTAAACCAGATATCCCATTGTAGCTTAATAAAAAAGCCAGTCCTTTCCCAAAAAAACTCTTGCATACAGTATACGATAGGTATACTATACATTGTGATTTTTTCCATATCTAAAATCTATTTAATTTAGAGGTAATAAAGAATGTTGCGAAAAAGTATTTTATTGGCATCCATTTTCGCTATTGCTGCCCTGACTGTGGGTTGCAATGGAGATGTGCAAGAACAACAGCAAATGCCGCCGCCGACTGTAATCGTTACAGAGGCAGCGATTGAGGATGTCACCCCTACAGAAAGCTTTATTGGTAAGGTTGATGCAACCTTTAAAGCTACAATTACAGCACGGGTGAACGGTTATCTAGAGAATCGTCTTGTAAAGGAGGGGGATTTTGTAGAGAAAGATCAGCTCCTCTTCACTATAGAAAAAACGCAGTATGTCGCAACTGTTAAACAGGCGGCGGCAAGCCTTACACAGGCAACAGCCACCGCTGAAAATGCTAAACTCCAGATGGAGAGAGGTAAAGCTCTTGTGGCATCTGCCAGTATCTCACAGGCTAAATACGACGACCTAACCGCCGCCTCTGCCGCTGCACAGGCGAATAAAGAGGCTGCCGAGGCTGCACTCGCCGCTGCAGAGCTAAACTTGGCGTACACAGATGTTACATCACCAGTTGCAGGTAAGGTAGGACTTATCAACTTTAATATCGGCGAAACCGTTGGACCTGCTAACGGGCCACTGACTACCGTCATAAATCCAGATCCTATGTACGTGCTATTCTCTATGACAGACAGGCAGATGCAGGAGCTACGCAAAAATCTTGGCGGCGATAATATGACATTTAACGATATTATCACCCAAAATGCAGAGCTTCAGATAGATCTATCGGATGGTAGCAGATACAATCAGATCGGCAAGATCAACTTTACAGATAACGCTATCGAAGGGATGACGGACTCGTTAAGAATTCGTGGCGAATTTCCAAACCCACAGGGTGAACTCACTCAAGGGCAGACTGTAACTGTATATCTACGTAGCAAAAATGCAGTTCAAAGCATTGTAATTCCACAGGTTGCGATAATAAACGATATCGGCGGCCGCTACGTTTTGGCAGTTGATGCACAGAATAATGTATCTCGCACAACTGTTACTGTAGGCGAACAGCTGGAGGGTGGTAAACAGGTTGTTACGAGCGGTCTAAAGGGCGGAGAGCGCATAGTTATTGAAGGTGCGCAGAAGGTTCGCCCGAACACCCCTGTGAATGCAATGACTCAAGATGAGTATCAAGCTATGCTTAAACAGCAACAGCAGAACGCCGCACAAGGCGGAGGAATGTAAATGATTTCAGACGTTTTTATTAAGCGTCCTAGATTTGCGATAGTTGTATCTCTTGTTATCACCATTGCAGGGCTTCTCTGCATTATGAATATGCCTACGGCGCAATATCCTGATATTACGCCGCCGGTGGTGAGTGTGAGTGCCATCTATCCTGGTGCGGATGCAGAAACAGTAGAGTCCACCGTTGGACAGATTATTGAATCTGCTGTTAACGGCGTTGAGGGGATGATGTATATGGATTCCTCCAGCGGTAACGACGGCATGTATAGCTTGACTGTCACATTTAATCTGGGCACAGATTCCGATATGAACTCGGTAAACGTGCAGAACCGTATCAAAACCATCGAATCGCAGCTTCCAGAGGAGGTAATGCGATTAGGTGTATCTGTTGGAAAGCGAAG
>JAITWF010000100.1 GCA_031285415.1 Deferribacteraceae bacterium | reverse complement strand
GCCTTGGCAAGGCGTTTATCATGGAGATGTTCGCCTCTTCGCCAACGGAGGGGGTGCTTGATTACGACAACGGCAACGGCATGTACTTCCGCCTTAGTATTGGGCAGATAACCTCTGATAACCTAAATGCAACGGTTTACGTGATCGATGATATCACGACCCTAAAGAAGTTTGAATGGGAGAAGCAGAGGGGGGAGAAGTTGCAGCTTATGGGTGAGATGGCTGCCAACATCGCCCATGAGATCCGCAATCCGCTAGGCTCGATGGAGTTATTCGCCTCACTTCTCGAGAGAGACTTGGCTGGCAACCCCGATCATCAACGTCTTACATCTAATATTGTAAAGGCGATACGCACGATAAACTCGATTATATCGAATACACTCCTATTTACAAAGGAGTTACACGTTAATAAAACCACATATGTGCTTGCCGATATCGTGGACGAGGTGATCCTCTACCTGCAACATATCGTTAGGGAGAAGGGGATTACGATACAGAATAGACTCGACGAGAGCCATACCGTTAAATGTGATCGGGATCTCTTCCGTCAGGTGGTGATGAATCTTGTGCATAATGCGATAGACGCTGTGCCGACAGATGGCGTGGTGACGATTGAATCGTTTATGAACGAATCGGAGCTTCGCCTTGTTATAACTGATAACGGCAAAGGGATCGCCGCAGATATGAAACCTCGCCTATTTATGCCCTTTCAGACTACAAAGGCGAAGGGGACAGGGCTGGGGCTATCGATATCGTACAAGATTGTAAAGGCGCACGATGGCGACATTATCGCAGATAGCGATAGTAGCACGTATACTTCGTTTACGGTGATAATGCCGTAAAAAGTCATTATATTAGCGCACTACTGCGTTATTTTTTAAAACTAAATCCTCATGTACCTGCAAGTACACTGCGGTTTAGTTTTAAAAAGCCGCCTTGTATTGCATCTAATCTAATGACTTTTACCAGAGGATGATGAATGAACTCTAAAAAGATACTAATAGTTGATGATGACGACAACATGCGGGAGGCGATGAAGGAAACTATCGTCCGCATGAACGTTGCCGATGTTGATACCGCTGTGAATGGGCGTGATGGCTACACAAAGGCGACCAGTGCGGTGTACGACCTGATCATCAGCGATATGCGCATGCCAGATATCGACGGACTTACAATGTTTGAAATGCTCAAGGTGACTGGGATCGACACGCCAGTCTGCTTTGTGACCGCCTTCGGCTCTGTAAATGGTGCCGTAGAGGCGCTCAAGATCGGCGCATACGACTATATCTTAAAGCCGTTTGCACCAGAGGTTATAGAGGAGCTGATCACTCGCACCTTCGAGCTTAAATCGTTAGGCAAATTAAAATCCACCGAAAAGCGTGGAACGATCTATAAAAGCGCATATATGGCGCACGTTTTTAGCCTTGCACGAGAGGTCGCAAAGAGCGAGGCGACGGTGCTTATCACTGGCGAGTCGGGCACTGGTAAAGAGGTGTTGGCACGATTTATACACGAAAATAGCCTCCGTGCCGATGGTGCGTTTATCGCTGTAAACTGCGCAGCAATCCCCGATAATCTCCTTGAAAGCGAGCTTTTTGGCTACGAGAAGGGGGCATTCACAGGTGCGGTAAACCGTAAATTAGGCAAATTTGAAAGTGCCTCTGGCGGAACGTTACTACTAGACGAGATTGGCGAGATTCCACTGCACCTACAGCCTAAACTACTGCGTGTTTTGCAGGAGAAGGAGATCGAAAGGCTTGGCGGCGAAAAGTCGCAGAAGATCAATACTAGAATATTGGCTACTACAAATAGAGACTTGCGAGAGATGGCGCAGGAGGGGACGTTCAGAGAGGATCTCTTCTATCGACTGAACGTTATCAGCATGGAGCTACCTCCATTGAGGGATCGGAAGGAGGATCTGCCAGAGCTTGTGGACTTTTTTGTGCAGAAGTACTCTAATATCAACCATAAACCGGCGAAAGATATATCAGCGGCTACGATGGAGGCTCTCACTAAATATAATTGGCCTGGCAACGTCAGGGAGCTGGAGCATACGATCGAAAGGGCGGTGGTGCTTGCAAGAGGCGCAAAGATAGAGCCGAATGACCTATTTCTGCACGGTATCACAGTTGATAGCTTCAAAAATAGAGAGGTAGCGGCAGTTGCGGTGGAGCCAGAGAAAGAGGTTGCGCCTAAAACTACTCCAGAGGTGGTTGCACAGGCGGAGTCGCAGCCACCATCGGTTGGCAAAACTATTGCAGATATGGAGCGAGAGCTTATATTGAATACATTGAATCAGGTGGAGTGGAACCGCACAAGGGCGGCAGAGATCCTTGGGATCACTGTGCGGACGCTACGCAATAAACTGCATGAGTATCGGGACGCAGGAATAGAGTTGGAAGGCGATTGAGTAAAAATTGTTATATTAGCGCACCACTGCGTTATTTTTTTAAACTAAATCCTCATGTACCTGCAAGTACACTGCGGTTTAGTTTAAAAAAGCCGCCTTGTGTTGCATCTAATCTAACAATTTTTAGTATATAGGAGTAGTAATGATATTAGAGATAGTAACTTACCCAGCGGAGATCCTTCGCAAGAGGGCTGAACAGGTAACTGAGATTACGCCAGAGATAAAGAAGTTAATTGCAGATATGAAAGATACCCTATATGAAGCTAAAGGGTATGGGCTTGCTGCGCCGCAGGTAGGTAGCTCTATACAGCTTCTTGTGCTAGATGAGACAGCTGGCAAAGAGGGGCAGCGTCCGCAGGTCTTTATCAACCCTGTATTGAGTGACGAAGAGGGGGAGATTGTAGCAGAGGAGGGGTGCTTGTCGGTACCTGGCGAGTACTCGACCTGTAAACGATTCGCTAAATTGACGGTGAACGCTCTAAATGAGAGGCTAGAGCCGATATCGATGGTCGCAGAGGGGCAGCTTGCACGCATATTGCAGCATGAGACCGATCACCTCAATGGGGTGCTATTCCTTGATAGACTGCCATCATTTAAACGAGATACAATAAAGAAACATATTAAACGCAGGATTCAGCAGGGGGAGTATTAATAAACTCACAAAAAAGAATAGGGTGAGCCCATAAAGGTTCACCCTAAATTCCCCTTGAGGAGGTGCTTATGCGTGAGAAGCAAAGCACACGAAGAAGGGCGTTAGCTCGCCTATTTCTTCGGCTAGGAAAGTTTAGAATCACCATTGAGTGGTTCTAAGTTCCGAAAAGGGAGGTGCAAACCTCCCCTGCTCCTCAAGGGATACTATATCACATTTTTATGTTATTGCAAGTTTATATATAGATCCTAACTCTCCGTATACGTAGCGCAGGCGTCGTCTGACTCCCAGATAGTGACGCTATCCACCATATTTGGGAACGTTTTACCGAGCGTGTCAAAGATATACTTTGCGATATTTTCGCTAGTAGGGTTTATCACCTTAAACGCCTCATGCTCGTTTAGATATTTATGATCGAGATCGTCTAATATTGCATTCAACGCTCTTTTAAGCACTCTAAAATCCACCAGCATGCCGACGTTATCGAGTTTATCGCCCTTTAGTGCCGCCTCCACCCTCCAGTTGTGTCCGTGCAGGTTCTCGCAGTTCCCCTCATAGCCACGCAGGTTATGCGCAGAGGAAAAATTCTTTATTATCTTCACTTTATACATTTCATTAACTCCTTTATCTCTTTATCTGTAAGTGGTATAAGCTCCCCTTCGGGAAGCCCATCCAGCATAATATTGCAGATCCGTATGCGCACCAGCCGCATAACCTTTGCTCCAGCAGCACCAAACATCCTGCGCACCTGTCTCTTCTTCCCCTCTGTCAATATAACCTTATACCGATTTGCGTCAATACGGCAAACTTTGCACGGCAGGAACTGTTCGCCATCATCTGCAATCCCAGCCTGTAGACGTTTAATCCAATTTTCGGTTATATCGCTATCGGTATCGACGAGATACTCCTTCTCCACCTCAAACTCTTTGCGCTGAATCCTATAAACTATATCGCCGCTAGCTGTAAATAGCATTAATCCTTCGCTATTGTAGTCGAGTCTGCCAGCGTAGCCCATCTTCATCTTGGCAAGTTCGGGGAAGCTCGATAGATTCCTCTTACCGTTCGGGTCGCTATACGATGATAGGACGTTGAGCGGCTTGTGGAATTTGTATATAGTATCGCTCTTTTCGCCGAGTGGCATGCCGTATACGACGATCTTCTCTCCAGTAAGGGGTACCTTGGTGCCAGGCACGGCTACAACGCCATTTACATACACTCGTCCCTGTGATACAAGTTTATCCGCCTCATGTCGAGAGTACTTGCCAGTTTGCGCCAATCGTTTCGTTAGCCGTATTAGCTCACTCATTTGTAGACCTCGAGCGCAGCTCCTGCCACTCTCGAAACGTTGGTAGCTCTGATAGATCTTTCAATCCGAAGTACTCTAGAAAGTATGGAGTGGTGACGTATAGAAGGGGGCGGCCAGGCACCTGTTTACGCCCAGCAACGGATATAAGGTTCTTATCGAGGAGGGAGCGCATACTGCCAGAGCAGTCAACCCCACGCACCTTCTCGATCTCTGCCTTTGTCATCGGCTGTTTATACGCTATTATTGCGACGGTCTCGAGCGCACCACGTGATACCCCCTCCACTCGCTCGCCGAAATGATCCTCTAGATGTGTGGAGAGAGTAGGGTGTACGACCATCTGAAATCCACCAGAGATCGAGCGGATAAAGATCCCAGTGTCTAGTTTATTAAACTCCTCAACGTATGTGATAAGCCTATTTTCTAGGTTGAACGGATCGCAGATCTTCTTTAGATACTTCATATCTAAAGGTTTGCCAGCCAAGAATAAAGCTGAATAAAATAGCTGTTTTTCCATTACTCTGATAACCTTTGCATTAGAATATCGCTAAAGTTGCTCTCCTGTATAGATCTAATTAGCTGCTGTTTTGATATGTCAAGTATTGTAGCAAATGCAACCGCCTTCTCGAAGCTTTCGGGGAAGATTGCGGTCAGCTCACTCCACATCGTATCACGTTTACTTAATATAATTGTTTTAGTCTGTGCGGCAACTTTATCTGAGTGACCCTTTGTAGAGTTCACGACCACCTTGATATCGGGCTTTTCACGTGTGGCTTCAAAGAATAGATCGGCTAATTTATAAGGGTCTTCGCCGAAGCTCTTCTCTCTAGGGAGCTGTATCCCCTCACGGCGAGTGAGGTATCCGCTAGCCTTTTCGGCGCACGCCCTCATAATGATTGCAAGCTCTTTGCAGTATGCAAGCTCCACCAGAAGCTGTGCAAGATTAAAGCTCTCCTCCTCGATCGATAGCTCCTCCCCCTCTGTAGTGCCTCTTGGCAGCAGTGAGCGAGATTTGAGGTAGATTAGGTAGCTGGCCATCTGGATAAATTCGGCGGCGACCTCCATATCGAGCGACTGCATGCGGCGAACCTCTGCCACAAAGTGATCGGTGATCACAGAGATCGGCACATCGAATATATTCATCTCATTGCGGTGAACGAGGTGAATCAGTAGGTCGAGAGGCCCTTCGTAGTTGTCGATCTGAACGTCTAGTAAGTTTGTCATATCCCTAACAACCCTCCCCTTGAGGGAGGGTCAAAAAAAATGTTATTTTTTTGGGGAGGGGTTGTCCCCCCACCGAAGCTAAAGCTTCGACTCCCCCTCAAGGGGGGAGTGTTGGTGGATAATATAATCATATTTTTAATGCTTGCCTCACCTTTGCCACAGTCTCTTCGGCGACGGCGTTCGCCTTTGCCTGCGACGGTGCTAAGAATTCGGCAACGTCTGTGATCTCCTGCTCGTAGCGTTTGCGTTTATCTCTGATAGGGGTTAGAAGCTCCTGAATGTGCGCTATCAGTATCTTTTTGCAGTCGATACAGCCGATAGCGGCGGTGGTGCAGCCTTTGCAGATCTCCTCACGCTCTTCGGCAGTCGAGAATACCTTGTGATAGTCGAATGCTGGGCAAAGCTCTGGATTGCCAACGTCGGTACGCTTTATCCTGCTAGGATCTGTGATCATCCGCTTTAGCTTCTGCTCGACCGACGCCTCATCTTCGCCTAATGTGATAGAGTTATTATAGCTTTTGCTCATCTTGCGCCCATCTAGCCCTGGCAGCTTTGATACCTTTGTTAGCATAGGTTGCGGCTCGGTGAAGATCTCGACATTATATAGGGCGTGGAATCTGCGCACGATCTCACGTGCTATCTCCACATGCGGCACCTGATCTATTCCCACAGGCACAAGGTTGCTATTATAT
>JAITWF010000082.1 GCA_031285415.1 Deferribacteraceae bacterium | reverse complement strand
TATGCGTGCCAGCAAGCCCACTGGGGTGCGCCCCACTAAATCCAACCGTCTTAATACGCTCCTCTTCTATAACTGGAAGTGTAGTATCGGGCGCAACGCAAACGAATACATTCCCCTCTGTTAATTTAGCTATCGTGCGCACGCCAGCGATAAAGTGATCGTGCCTACCCTCTAGCGCAACGTCAACCGATGGCGCCAGTGGGCGAGTGTCGATCGCTGTCACAAAGATAGCGTCAGGCGATAAGTTAGAATCTGCCACACCGCCAAACGGTCTAGAGATGAACCCCATCCAAAACCCTGTATTTATAAGGGTCGCTTTAATATCGCTGCGATCTGAAACGATCCATGGGTTACTATCGTGCATATCCCTTTCGATCAGTATCCCTTGAAATGAGCGTTTCTCTCCACGCATGATCTTCGAAACTGTACCCGATATTGGAGATACGTGTGGGAGATCTGATAGATTCTTATCTAGGAGTAATGGCGTACCGCACTCAACCCGATCCCCCTCTTTCACAAGAATCTTCGGCTTTAGATATTTAAAATCGTCTGCTAATAGGGCGTATTCGCTGGAGTTTGCGTCAACGATAGCATTACCCACAACTCCACCAGAGATCGGCAGATCTACGCCTTTTTTAATTGTAACTACTTGCATTTATATAACAACCTCATACACCCTCCCCTTGCACACAAACACTCCCCCCTTGAGGGGGAGTCGACAGCTTGCTGTCGGTGGGGGGTCTCTTTCTGCAACCCCTCCCCGAAACATTGCATGTTTCGACCCTCCCTCAAGGGGAGGGTGTTAGTCATGGGATGATTCCTTATTTTTTACCACTTTACTGGCTCTCTATTCATATAAGCTGGCATACCGTACGTATTCAGCTGATTCATCTCCTCTTGAAAGATCGGCTCGTATATCTGATCTACGCTATCGGTATCGATCTGACCAAGCACATAGTATATGCCATCTGGCGATACCCATAGATCCTTCTGCACCACATACTCCTCTGTCTTTAGCGCACTCTTCGCCGCTACCATCCAGAGGAACCGCTTCTTTAGCTCATCGTTCTGCATAGCCTTCAGTAGCTCCACCCCGAGCATGTTCTTCATGATATTTCTAGCAACGTCATCACGAATCTTCACCTTAGCCTCATTCAGGGCAGTTGCCACATCTTTCCCCGATTTCACAGCCGAGTAGGCAGGGAGTGAGTTCGGACGCATTACCCACGATGGTATATTCGCCCCTGGTGCAAGGTTTGGCACAGCGATAGAGGCGATAACTGGTAGCTCTGGCGCAGTTACAGCAGGGGTCGTCACTGGTGGCGTTACTGGCGTTGGGGTGACAGGGGTCGTTGGCACCGATACCGCCGTTTGCGGCTTTGGAGTAGCAACAGCTACAGCGGTAGTCACCGCTGGCGCAGCAGTCGTAGCCCCCTGCGGTTTAGTAGGTGCCGTAGTCGTGGCAGTCGTTGGAGCTACCACAGGGGTAGAGATATTGACTGTTGGCGATTTTGGAGCGTAAACTCCACTCAACATCTCCCTCATCGGGCGACACGCTAGCTCTGCATTCGGCTCTCTATCCTGCGCAACATATGGCGGAAGCCCTGGGATATCACCTGCAAGGATCGCTCTCTTGAATAGCTCATTGCCAAAATACTGCAGATCGTGCGAGGCGAAGCCCACATTATTAGGTAGTATATAGATCTTTCCAGCGGCGGATTGCCGCACGCTGTCGTAAAAGTTTAAAACGTTGCCACTGTATGAGATTGCGCTGCCGTTTGGCAGGATCTCGATCTTATTACCGCCCACAGTTTGAGTGCGTATCACCCTAAGAGATGGATATTCAAGGGATGAATATCTGCCGACTCCTAAAAGCTCCAGCCGTTGCCCATTTTGTGCAAGCCGCATATCTCTAGAGGGTAGCTCTGTGATCTTCGAGAACACCGAGCTTTGTATATCAAATCGTAAAAGGCTATCGCCCATGGCAACTAAAAGCGCGTTACGAGGAGAGTCTATTAGTAGGGCGTAGATCGGTTTGCCGAGATCAAAGGAGTTCTGAATAACCCCTTGCGTATTATATTTCGCAAGCGTCCCCTCTTTGCTAGCAACAAAGAAGTAGCCCCTCTTCACATCTATCGCTGTATCGGTGATCTCAAAGGGCATAGTGCCACGCCAGACCACCGATATGTTATCAGATTTCGCCCTCGCTATCGCTAGCCTAGAGCCGCTCCACGCCGCTAAATATTCGCCATCCTCATCCTGACTGACGCCTGTAATAGTAGCATTATCCATTATCGGCATAGAGCTGGTCTCTTTGCCCGATTCTATACTCCAACGTTTAAGAGAGTCGCCCTGCGTACCCCATAGAGAGGAGGGATCGCCCCCCATCGTAAACGCTTGAGCGATATTGCCATTTGTAGAGAATCGAGACGATTCGGCGCAACTAGCCGTCGATAGCACGATAATCTGCCCTGTCTGACCCGAGTTTACAGCCACAGCCACTCGATCGCCACCAGGAAGCACCATCACACCAGCTACAGTATCGTCCGCCTTGGCAAGTGTAGCCGCAAGATCGGTATTTTGTGCGTATAAAATGCACGGTATCAGCAGTATTAAAAGTATCTTTCGCATACTAACCCTGATATCCATGCTGTAGAACTATCGTCACCCTCAATCCATCTTTATAATTTTTAGCGTGTATCTCGCCGCCCATATTCGTCTCCACTATAGCTTTAGCCATGTATAGCCCGATTCCCAAACTTTTTCCATCATTTTTTGTAGTAAAATACGGATCAAAGAGCCTACTTAAATTTGATTCACTAATACCGCCGCCGTTATCCGTTATCACGATCGACACATGCTGTGCGCTGCGAGAGATCTCAATATCGATATTTCCCTCAAACGCCTCCTGCTGCTTTCTATCTTCGATAGCGGTTTGAGAGTTCCTAATGATATTTATTACTATCTGCTTAAATTCATTCGGATAGCCAAAGACCATAAAATCATCGTCACCATCGCCATAGTCGATACGCATATTGATCTTATCAGACATAATCTTAGGACCTATAATAGCGTCGATCTCCTCAAACGCCTGAATAAGATCAAACATTACCTTCTCTTTGCTCGATTTAAAGAAGTTGCGAAAATCATCTATCGTCTGTGACATCTCGGAGATGTAAAACATGCAATCTTTCACAAGCTTCTCAACGTACTCCTTTGTCATCTCGCCAAACTCGTATGCGTCGTTTACATCTTGAACTATCAACCCGAGGGCGTTTAGAGGCTGCCGCCACTGGTGCGCAATAGCACTGACCATATCACCCATAGCATTTAGGCGAGACTGCTGCAAAAAGAACTGCTCTTTGCGCCGCCGCTCCTCTATCTCGATATGAACTCGATTGGCGAGAGTTACATTCAGCTCTGAAAGCTGATTATTCTTCTCCTCTATTATCTTCTCTAGCTGCTTGCGCTTTGTGATATCCTAAACGATCATACAGATTGCAGGCACGCCGTGCAGAGCTGC
The DNA here is from genome assembly GCA_031285415.1 of Deferribacteraceae bacterium. GTDB lineage: Bacteria > Chrysiogenota > Deferribacteres > Deferribacterales > JAISNW01 > JAITWF01. The sequence continues at coordinate 554 of JAITWF010000082.1, read as the reverse complement.
AACAGAGACATGTATCGAAACATCATATAGTAGCGAGTTTGCCGTTTTATGTTGAGCGATAAAGAACGATTTATTGCCGTTAAATGCGCTTGCATACTCCATAGCAAAGATCTCTGGCGGTAGCTGATCTATATCCGATACCCTCATCTCCATAAGCTCTGCTGGTGCATATCCGTAAAAGCGTTCAGCGGCATAGTTTGCGGCGATTATGCTGGAATCGGCTCTTGCTATCAGAAGTACAGCTGGATTATATAGGAATATATCGCAAAATGAGAGCAGATAATCGGCAAATGCGTCTGTAACGTCAGTATGACCGCCTATCTCTGGGTAACAGATCCCAAAGATCTCGGTCTCTTGCCCCCTCAAGATCTTTAGGTAAAGATAAACCTTGGAGATACTCTTATCTTTAGCTCTTATAGAGACTATGCCGCTGAAATGATCACTATCTATTGAATCAACCGCTGGCAGATCTACAAAGAGATCGCCTGTGGTTATCTTACAGAACTCTCTAGGTGAGTACCCAAGCGATAAACAGAGGTGAGAGGAGGCAAAAG
>JAITWF010000029.1 GCA_031285415.1 Deferribacteraceae bacterium | reverse complement strand
TCGCCGCCACGCAGTTCACTAGCTCTCTGTTCGCCGAATACCCAACGCAGAGAGTCCATGATATTGCTCTTGCCGCTACCATTAGGCCCGACGATCGCCGTGATCCCTTTGGGAAAATCGATCACAGTCTTATCTACAAACGATTTAAACCCTTGTATCTGTAGAGACTTGAAAAACAATGTTAGCTCACGAGTTCGTAAATTTTCTGTATAGCGGCGTCTGCCTTTGCTATATCTTTGCCGCCAGCCTGTGCGGAATCATCTCTGCCGCCGCCAGAGCCGCCTGCAACCTTAGCTACCTCTTTGATCAGTGCGCCAGCTTTAAAGCGTTTTGTGAGATCTGGTGTGACTCTGCATGCAAAGTTCACCTTATCGTCTAATACTGACGCCGCAAGAATTACAGCATTTGTCTTGATATTGTTGGCTATATCATCTACGACGTTGCGCAGATCCTCCATCGCTGTGCCATCTAGGCGCACTGCGACCACCTGTACGCCGTTAACCTCTTTTATATTGTTGAGTGCCTCTAGAGCCTGCGTTGCTGCCGCCTTAGAGTGCATAGATTTCAGCTCCCTCTCCATCTCCTTCATCTGAGTTTGCATAGATGTGATGACGTTCATCAGCTCTGTTGGCTGTACATGCAGATGTGTGGTTAGATCCGTCATGATACTGCTGCGAGAGATGAGATACTTCACCGCCGTTGTGCCAGTAAGCCCCTCAATACGGCGTACGCCAGAGGCAATGCCAGTCTCCGATACTATCACTATAACGTCTATATCAGATGTGTTATGAACGTGACAGCCGCCGCAAAGCTCTTTAGAGAAGCCCTTTACCTCGACTACACGTACGATATTGCCGTACTTTTCGCCAAAGAGTGCCGTTGCCCCCTCTCTGATCGCCTCTTCTTGAGTTTTGAACGTCTTGACTACAGGGCGAGCCTCAGCGATAACTGCGTGCATTATGCGTGTTACCTCATCTATCTCACTCTGTGCTAGCGGCGCAAAGTGGGTGAAGTCGAATCGGAATCCATCGGGGCTAACCTGCGAACCAGCCTGACGCACATGCTCGCCAAGCACCATCTGTAGGGCTTTATGGAGGATATGTGTAGCGGTATGGTTCTTCTCTGTAGCCATACGAGGGTGTTCATCCACCTGCATTGTAGCGATATCATTTAGCCCCACTCTGCCGTACATCATCTTACCTTTATGCACAATAGCGTTGCCAGCACGATATGTGCGCTCTACCTGCATAGTGCCGTGTGGGAAAGCTATTACGCCTGTGTCGCCACTCTGTCCGCCCCCCTCTGGATAGAAGGAGGTGATATCGGTGACAACCTCAACGTCGCCCCCCTCTGCCGTCGGGTGGACTTCATCGTTCTGCACTACTGACAGAACGCTCCCCTTCACTACGAGGGAGTCGTACCCCATGAACTCTGTTTTATTGATCGAACCGATACGTGTAATTACATCGGAGGTCGCTCGTGCGCCGCTGCCGAGTCCTGCTTTTTTAGCCTTCTCCTGCTGGACTGCCATATATTTATTATACTCGTCCATATCCATCTTATAGCCAGCGTCCTCTAGGATATCGGTGAGGAGGTCGACAGGGAAGCCGTACGTATCGTACAGTTTAAAGATCGTCTCGCCAGGGATAGTTTTCCCTTTAGGGATAACCTTAAAGATCTCTTCGTCGATTATGCGAAGCCCAGTGTTGAGTGTGCGGCTGAACGCCCCCTCCTCTGCAAGCACGACTTTATCCACAAATGCGCTCTTGTCGGCTAATTCGACGTAGTGATCTTTCATAAACTCGATCACGAAGGTGCAAACTCTGTGGAAGAATGCGCTATCCATCCCTAAATTGTTGCCGTGGCGCATAGCTCTACGCATGATACGTCTTAATACGTAGCCTCTCCCCTCATTCGACGGAAGTACGCCATCGGAGATTAGGAATGTGGTGCTGCGAGCGTGATCAGCGATAACTCGCAAAGATACGTCGTGCGAATCGTTTTCGCCATATGTGACGTGGGCAAGTTTAGCCGTGTAATCTATAATAGGCAATAGTAGGTCGGTGTCGTAGTTGCTCGTCACCTGCTGAACCACCGATGTAACCCTCTCAAGCCCCATCCCAGTATCGATACTAGGCATAGGGAGTGGCTGTAGAGTGCCAGAGGCGTCACGATTATATTGCATGAATACGAGGTTCCATAACTCTAAGTGTCTGTCGCAGTCGCAATCGGGGCTGCAATCGGGGCTACCGCAACCTGTGCCGACCCCTTGATCTATGTGAATTTCGCTACATGGGCCGCAAGGGCCTGTATCGCCCATCTGCCAGAAGTTGTCCTTCTCCCCTTTGCGGATGATCTTCGATTCGTCGAGGCCGATCAGATCACGCCATAGCTCAAACGCCTCATCGTCGTCTTTATATACCGATACGAACATCTTGTCGGCTGGTAGTCCTAACACATTTGTGAGGAAATCCCAAGCGTATGTGATCGCATCTTTTTTGAAGTAGTCGCCGAAGGAGAAGTTCCCCAACATCTCAAAGAAGGTGTGGTGGCGAGAGGTGCGGCCGACGTTTTCAAGGTCGTTATGCTTCCCCCCTGCACGGACTACCTTCTGGCTTGAGGTCGCTCGAAGGTATGGGCGAGCAACTCTGCCGAGGAAGATATCTTTGAACTGGTTCATCCCTGCATTAGCAAACAGTAGCGACGGATCATCATGAGGCACAAGGCTTGACGACCCCACAACCGTATGCTCTCGCTCCTCAAAATATTTCAAAAAAGCTGCCCTAATTTCACTGCCCTTCATATATGGAACTCCTATTTCGTCACTGCGGACTCGATCCGCAGTCCAGAATTTAAATTATTTTTCATCTACCGATATGGCAAAGCTTTCAAACCCTGCCCCTCTGCCTGAATCTATCACCGTCACTACCGCTCCATGAAGGGCGGCGGTATCGGCCTCTAGCACAATAGTCGCTGATGGCGAGCTTACATAAAGTGCCGCCAGCTCTCTATCTAGCGTATCTATCGATACCCCTCTATCATTCACAAAGATATTGCCATCTTTGGTGATTACGATCTTAATCTCTGGCACCTCGGAGGTGGTCTCAGATGTGGTTGCCTCTGGCAGATCCACCTGGATCTCTGAGGCTGTAATAAGCGTCGTATTGACTGCAAAGAAGAGCAGTAGAATAAATATCGCATCGAGTAGCGGTGTCATATTTATCCCCACAGGGGTGCTGTTTGCTCTCCTAAAGTTCATCGAGAACGCCCCGATGATAGGAGGGTTACGATATCCACCGTCTGCCCCTCCAACTCCTTCACAATCAGATCTGATCTATGCTTGATTATATAATAAAATATTTGTGCAGGAATAGCAACAGTAAGCCCAGCAGCTGTAGTGAGTAACGCCTCTGCAATACCGCCAGATAGTGCTGTGGCATTGCCTGCGCCGCCAGCGGATAGGACATTAAATATCTTTATCATACCGAAGATCGTACCTAATAGGCCGAGCAGTGGGGCGGTTGTCGTTATCATCGACATCGTCTCCTGAAAGCGGCCAAGTTTATTCGCCTCTCGCCTGCCAGCATTCTCTGCTACGGCGTATAGCTCATCCCAGGCAAGCTCTCTGCTACCTATAGCGGCTTGAGCTATCCTCGATAGGGCAGAGTGTTGAAGCTCGCAGAGATTTGCAGCGTCGGTATATTTTTCATCTCGTAGTAGCTCAGTGAGCTTCTGAGTGAAGTTGGCTGGCGCATACCGCTCTTTACGCAGCATAAAGAGCCGCTCCATAAAGATCGCTAGCGATAGTACCGATAGCGCAACTATCGGATACATCAGTATGCCACCCTTCTGTAGTAGTTCTAACATCTATTTTATCCTCTTCCTAATCTTCATCATATTATCGGCTTCAGTGCTATTACCGAGACTTTTATATATAGCGGCAGCCGATTCGAGAGCCTTTTTAACGAAGTAATCTTTCGAGTCGGTCTTATATAGCTGATAGTAAAGCTTCGCCGCCTCCTCCTTTTGCCCCTCTCCTTGCAAGACACGAGCCTGTGCAAAGATGGCGGCGCACTTTAACGCTCTATTAGGATCGGTTGCAAGTGCCTCTATAAGCTCTTTATCACGGTTTAGATCGTCATAAGTGGCGATCTCGACATATTTACGGATACCTCTTACGTACGCTCTGCCGTTCTCCGCCTTTATACTATCGGCGGCTTGCAAAACTTCGTACGGAATATCTGAAAGCTCAATTAGCTTGATAGCGGCAGGGCTTTTATACTCCCCCTCCTCCGCAAACATACTTCGATACTCCTCCAACGCTAAAACTGGATCTACACCCTCTGTACACTGATTTTTTAGAAAACGCAACTCCGAAGCAAGCACAGGGTTGCTTGCGAGTGCAAGCTCTAGATCTGCAAGGCACTCCTCCCCTCTACCAGTAGAGTAGAAGAGGTTTGCCCTTGCGGCGTACATATTACCAGCGTATTGCGACTCCTCATAGGTTGGGAAGAAGAGGTTTATTATCTGTAGCAGTGATACATTCTCCTTGATTCGTGCCGCCTCTGCCGCCATCTGGCTCAAAAGTAGGTCTTTCTGTGGAAAATCATCTTTACTCTTTAACCGCTCAAGTGCGTATAAAAGTTGTGGCAGCTGCCCCTTCTCCGTATCGGTCAAGCTCAAAAGCCCACTGAACGACTCATATAGCATGAGATCGCTCTTGATCAGCTTCTCGTACACAGCCTTTGCCTGATTGATATCGCCAGAGCGAGCGAGCAGGTTCGCCTTTATCAGCTCCATATCGGGTGGAAGCTCGCCCATATCTTTTAGTAGCGACATTGCAAGCTCGTCGTCGCCGATAATCATCAGCTCTTTTACGCCGTAGTAGAGGATCGGTGGGTACGATTTATTTACCGTCAAGATCGCCGCCGCCTCCTTCGTATTCCCCTCTTTAAACGCCAACATCATCTTGAGCCTCTGCACCTCGAGGGAGGAGCTTTTCACCTTTGCAAGCTCTGCACGCATTGCGTCGTAACTCTCTAGATAAAATTGCGCCTCCGCTATGGTAAGGTGCGCCTCTGGAGTGGAAACACCCTCTAGATCCTTTATGGCAGCTTCAAACCAGCCACGTCCGAGGTTGATCTCGCCACGAAGCTGTAGGCAGGAGATCTCCTGACAGCCATCTAAAAGCTGCATAGCTTCGCCAGCCTGCCCCCTTGCATAGTATACCTGCGCCATTATAAATCTGGCAGATGATACCTCCGATTTATTGGTGGAGTAGTTGATCGTATCGATCATATCGGCCTCTGCTCGCCGTGGGTTTATGTATAGCAGCGCAATGCCGCTGTAAAGATTGGCTTTAGTGACAAGCTCCGCAGGTGCTTCTACTTTGGAAAAGAGTGCTATCGCTTCTTTATACTCCTTCTCCACGATACTCTGCAACGCCTCATAGTAGATAGGATAATCTTTCTTATCAGCCTCCGTCAGGCGTAGCTCCTCTACGAAGGTTCTGTTCATATCGGGGAAGCTTCGATAGACGTAGTAGTTTAGCAGCGTCAAGATCTTCCCCTCGTCGGTGAGTGTTGCCATATGCATTGCTGCCTCGTCGAACCGCCCCTGCGCTATCGCTCGCTTCGCCTTTAGATACAGCACCTCTTGCTCTGATAGCTTTGAAAATAGTGTATCTACCTCATGATACTGCTTGAGGTTTATAAGGGAGTCAGCTGTTATAAAGGTTAAATAATCATCTGTGTACGGAATAAGAGATTTCACTGCATCATAGTTGCCGTTCTTATACTCAACCACCGCTCTAAGATTGTTAAGATTAGGGTATCTCATGATCATCGATGGAGCAGAGTTTAGCACCCTATCTGCCGTGATATACTCCCCCCTCTGTACGCACGCCAAGATGTAGGTGGCGAAGGTATATGCTGGATATGGCTTTTGAAGCTTTGCGCCAAGTGCCATGATAGCGTCGTAATCTTTATCCGCCCATAGGATCTCTGTGTATTTATCGCATGCGATAGCTTTAAAATCTTTCCCTACGTCACAGGAATTTTTAAGAAGCTCTCTACCCTCAGCAACTCCAGAGTCGTACATGCTAATTGCATAGAGGAGCGCTGCCTCCTCCTGCCTGATCGGCTCTTTAATGCGCCCTTTATACTCGGGATAGCTCGCTATCAGGTCGTTATAGTCGCCCTCTATAAAGCTACGCACAATGCTGTTGTGGTTTTCGGTGTTATTATATTGGGCGGCGGCTGGAATTAACTGCCCACTGGCGTAGTCGGTTAGCTCTAAAGGAAGAGAAACCGTTATATCGATATTACGTACCACATCGTTCTGAATTGCAAAATCTGGCAGATCTGCGGCATACACCTGCGCACAGAGTGCTACTATCGCTGCTATATATGCTATCTTATTCAATTTCTCTCTACCCCTTCTCCATAAAATTCGTTGATCCAGCTATGCTCTGTTATCCCCAACGCCTCTCGCTGCAAGATGACGTTATTGTATAGCTCCACACGATGTTTCTCCATACTTCTGATATGGGATGACGCTCGTGCATATTTGTCCTGTAGCCGCTCCTTCAATCGAGCGAGTAAGCGCCTCTTGAAGAACGGTAGCCGCCCCTCTAGCAAACGATCGAGCTTAATGTCGATCTTTCTATTCCTTGCCTGGTAGGCTTTTCGATGGTCTAGCATTATAATGAGTAGCTCTAACTTCTTGCCTGCGTCGCTCATCGCATCTGCACGCATTCTGTTCAACTCCATCTCAATTCCTGACATATCCATACGCTTCGTCCAGGGGTATACAGCACCATATTATTTGCAACGGATCATATCATAGTATGACACGCTTCGCATTGCAAGTAAATGTACGCAAATATACCTGATCGCTCATATTAAATATAGCTGTTATTGTTATCCACTGTTAATGTGGAAAAGATGTGGATAAAATAGTGCGTGTAACGCTGAACCGATAGGGAGGCAGATTTTGTCATTTCTAAAAAAGCTGTATTTAAGCCATTTAGCTCTCGGTGTTGGTTTTATATGGAAAAGGTTGTCAAGAGTTAATTTTACCCCCCAACTGTGGAATAGCTGTGGAGAATATGAACGGCTAATCAGTATAATGCGTTACTATATAGCTTTATTAGAAAGTGATTAAATTTTAATCAGCTATGAGAGGATAAAAAAAAGCTTCATGACGACTCATGAAGCTTTATACGTAGCACCCTGGGACGGGCTCGAACCGCCGACCCAGTGATTAACAGTCACTTGCTCTGCCGACTGAGCTACCAGGGTGTGACGAGTTGTTTGTATACCAAAAAGATGGACTAATGTCAATGAATTATTTCAAATAAAATAAATATTTTATTCTCTTGTCAATATGTAAATAGCTCTATATAGTTAATGGAGTAAGTTAAGGAGGTTTATAATGTCGTTATCAGATTATATCAAAACAGCAGATTTTAAGGCAGAGAAACACGTTCCAGTTATAGAGGCGCCAGAGAGTGTGGCTGATGGTAGCATTGCTAATATCATAGTTTCTGTGGGCAAAGAGATCGCTCACCCAAATACTATCGAGCATTTCATCGGCTGGATCGAGCTATACTACAGATCAGACGATGGCAAATTTGTGCAAAGGATTGGCAAGGTTGAATTTTCAGCGCATGGCGAATCTGATCTCTATGCAGAGCCGTATGCAGCATTTGTTGCAAAGATACCAGCATCTGGCACACTGACGGCGTTAAGCTACTGCAACCTGCATGGGCTGTGGGAATCTGAGAGAAAGATTACTGTAAAGTAACTTGGTGTAAAAGCCTATCTGCGTCATCGTTCATCCCTGCGGTCTCTAGCTTTGCCGCAAACTCTCGTATAAACGATGTATCATTCATCCCAAGCTTTATCGCTTTATCTATATGCTGTAAAGCTTGGGGGTACTCCCCCTTGTCGCTATATATCATCCCAAGTTTGCGGTGTGCCTCCTGAATCTCTGAATTTAGCTCTAAAGCTCTTGCAAATGCTATCTCCGCTCCAGCGATATCGCCGCTATAGTATAGGGTGTTACCTAGCTCATAGTGCGCCAACGCATACTCAGGGCTGATACCGATCACATTGCGAAACTGCACTGCGGCACGCTCTAGATCGCCATTTTTAAGGTATATAAGCCCTAGCATGAAGTATGCTCGGACGTGTTCAGGATTTTGTTGCAACGTTTTCTCAAGATGTTCGATCGCCTGTGGAAATAGCATTAGCTGCGAATAAACTATCCCTAGATGGTAGTGGTATAGGCTTTTATTCGGCTCTAGCTCAACTGCCCTCTGGAAGTAGCTCCCAGCCTCTGGCACCTTGCCAGCGTCGTCGCAGATAAGCCCCATATAGTAGTAGGCACCGCTCATAGGTGATGGTTCATGCTTGATATAATCTAGCAAGATTCGTTCGGCACTGTTGGAGTCACCTTCTAAATAGCAGTTTATCCCCATCTCAAGTCGTTTCATGATTTATCCTCGGCATTATATAGTCATAAACACATTGCGGTAAAAAGTTCGACACATCCCCACCGTACAACGCAACCTCTCGAATAATAGTCGAGCTTAGCACCATATACTTTTCGCTAGGCATAAGGAATACCGGCTCGTAGCCTACCAGCATATTTCTATTCACCTGCGCCATCTGAAACTCATACTCAAAATCGACCATTCCACGGATTCCACGCAGCACGTGCCGCACATCTTGCTGCCGCATAAGCTCCACTAGCAAGCCCTGAAAGCCCACTACCGACACATTTTCTATCTCTTTAGTCGCCATCTTTGCCATTGCCACCCGATCGGCAAGGGAGAACATCGGGTGTTTGCGAGCGTTCTCCGATATTGCTATTATCAGATGATCGTAGATCTCCACCGCTCGTGATACTAGGTCGAGATGACCTAGACTAAAGGGGTCGAAGGTGCCAGGGTAGATTATCTTCATATTTTACTCGAAGTACATAATTACGGTATCGCCGTATTTACGCTCTTTTATTAATGTGTATGAGATCTCTTCAAAGTTAATAGCGGTTTTTGAGGACTCTTCGTACGCTATAACTCCATTTTCAGCTAGAATACCCTGTATTTTAATCCAATTAAGGATTTTTTCGCATGAATACTGACCGTATGGAGGGTCGATGAATATAATGTCGTACCTGCCAGCGACTTTAGCTTTGAACAGATCGCCAGTGATGACAGAGTAGACCTCTTTCGGTAGAAGTTTTAAATTATCTTTAAGGGTGTCGGGATTCTGCTCTACAAATGTAATGCGAGCCGCCCCTCTGGAGTACGCCTCTATCCCCACGGCACCACTGCCCGAGAAGAGATCGAGGAATTTTGAACCCTCCACAGCGTCGCCGAGAGATGAAAAGAGCGCAGCACGCACCTTATCGGAGGTTGGACGCACCTGTGAGTTCGTTGGCGAGGTCAATATTCGATTTTTCAGTAAACCAGAGGTCACCCTCATTATAACGCTCCCTTAATTGCTCTATTGTATCAATGCCGCTCGTTCGTTGCAAGGCAAACTTTCGCACTATATCCCCAAAAGATGGGTGCCAATACCCTGCCACAACGCTATCTCCCTGCGCCTCTGGCGGTAGCCCCATGCGGATAACTTTATATCCCGATAGCTCAAGTGCTAGGTATAGCCACGTCGCTCGCAGAAGCGTCTCCGCTGGCGTTAACGGCTGATATCTGCCCTCTCTATATAATCTCTCTAATGTGGTATCTTTTAGGACTAATGTGGGGTAGATTCGAGCCATATTGGTCGTATCCCCTCCCCCTGGGGGGAGGGTGCCCGAAGGGTGGGAGAGGGGAATGTTATTTGCCGTGTAGGTCAGCTCCCCCCTTGTCTCCCCATACATTCCCACCATAAACTGTAGCGATATATCCACGCTATTGGCTATAGAGTTAATCGTATCTACCGCCTGTGCCGCTGTATATGTGCGACCGTTCAGCTTTAGTACGCTATCAGATAGCGACTGCACACCAAATTCAACGGTTTTGATATTAAAGTTATTAATTTCATCGATAAAATCAGGGGGGAGATCGTCTGGACAGGTGGAGATACGTATAGGAATACCAGCTGCTAGCTTATATAACGCCTCTCTAGTCTTTAATGGGAGTTTCGTAAAGGTGCCGCCGTAGAATGCTAATTCATCCCACGATTCGGAGCGTTCTCTCCACTTTTTAAGTTGAACAGTGGCGGAGTTGATTATTTCGGTATCTGTTATGCCAGTGATAACGGTTTGATTGCAGTACACACATCGATTGGAGCAGCCTGAAAACGGTATAAAGATAGGTAATATTTTATACTTTTTCTTCAAAGAGTTTCCAACATCTTGCGTGCGGCGTCCTTTTCGGCGATCTTCTTGTTGCGACCATGCCCACTAGCTACCTTTTTGCCTTTAGGGGTATGTATCGTCACCTCTATGCAGAAAAATTTATCATGCTCTGCACCCTTCTCTGCCACAACCTCATAGATAGGTAGAGAGTCGTAATGTTTCTGCGTTAGCTTCTGCAGCTCCGATTTGCTGTCCATATATAGGCGTTTATCGTGTGCAATACGAATCTTGTCTTGAAGGTGGCTAAGCACCATCTTGCTAGACACCTTAAAGCCGCCATCGTTGTGGACAGCGGCGATAAGAGCCTCGTATGCACTAGAGAGAAGCGACTCCTTGTGCATTCCACCGCTTAGAATCTCGCCTCTGCCAAATCGAATAAATCTGCCAAGCTCAAGGCATAGTGCAATCTCATAGAGGAACGGCTCGCTTTCGCAGTAGCTACGTAGCGCAGATAGGGGACCCTCCGCCTCTTGCGGATATTCGGTCATTAGAAACTCTGTTATAGCGAGGTGGATCACAGCGTCACCCAACAGCTCAAAACGTTCATTGGAGCATTTCAAGTTGTTCTCGTGGGCATACGAGCTATGTATGAGGGCTTCTTGAAGGAAGCCCGAATTATGAAACTTGTAGCCCAATATCTGCTCTAGCTCGCTAATAGAATCATTTGTCATATTTCTTTAGCAGAATTGAGGCATTTACACCACCAAACCCGAATGAGTTACTTAGACCGTACTTAATATTTGCAGCAACGGCTTTATTTGGTGTGTAATCCAGATCACAGTTATCTGCTGGGTTTTCCAAATTAATCGTTGGTGGTATCATGCCATTTTTCAGCGCATATGCGGTATAGATAGCCTCGGCAGAGCCAGCAGCCCCAAGCATATGCCCGGTCATCGATTTTGTAGAGCTTACCTTTATCTTTTTAGCGTGGTCGCCGAAAAGCTCATTGATAGCCTTTGTTTCGTATAGGTCGTTATATTCGGTTGATGTGCCGTGTGCGTTG
>JAITWF010000142.1 GCA_031285415.1 Deferribacteraceae bacterium | reverse complement strand
GCTATACATAAGATCGCCGTTATGCTCGTACACCATGACAGAGAAGGGGAGCTTCCTCACCGTCTCCGATAGTATACGCAAAAAAGAGTTGTCTGATAAAATACTCACCGCACCATCCCTGCGGCAAAGGTATATAGATCCACCTTCGCCGCCCCTGCTCTCTTTAAAACTTTTGCTGCCTCTGATACCGTTGCGCCAGTGGTGAGGATATCATCGACCAACAAGATCCGCTCCCCAGACACGCCACCCTTCAACGCAAAGATATTTTTTACATTCTTAATTCGCTGCCTGCGAGACAGGCGAGCCTGATATACTGTATTTTTTATCCGATATAACGCCCTATCGTGTGCGATATCGGGCGTAATCGATAGTATCCCCTTCATCAGTAGCTCTACTGGCTGACGATATCGCACAAAACGACGCAAGATATGGTATGGGATTGGCACCACCCTGTCGTAGCTAGCAAAGTCCACCCCAGAGGCAACTAACAGCTGCGAAAGCTGTGAAGCCCCTCTCCATCGCCAGTTAAACTTTATCTCGTGTATCATCGCCTTGACGGCATCTATGTAAATATAGTCAGTATAGTAGAAGTCGATCCCCTTCAGCTTATCGTCGCAATGTTTGCAGTGCGCTGTATCAACGCTTGTGGGGTGTCCACACCCTTTGCAAAAGTGCTCAAATCGAGGTAGCCCCTGCACGCAGTCGGGGCAGATCATCTCATTATACGCCGAATCGCCGCCACAGTAGAGGCAATATGGGCGTAAGATCTTTTCAATCAATCAGCGATACCCCATCCATACTGATAGGCTGCGGTAGCTGTAAAATTTTCAGGGCAGTAGGCGCAATATCGGCAAGTTTGCCTCTGTTTCTATTAATAGTGCATTTATAGTTGTGTATTATAAGGCGCACAGGGTTGGTAGTGTGTGCAGTTTGCGGCTGATTATTCTTTTCATCCCACATCTGCTCGCTGTTTCCGTGATCGGCAGTCACAAATAGCACGGCGTTCATCCTGTCGGCAAGCTCTATCACTCTGCCTAATGCGCTATCCACATATTTGCACGCTGCGATCGCCGCCTCCTCTATCCCTGTATGCCCTACCATATCTGGGTTTGCAAAGTTCATCACCGCTAGATCTATATCACCTTTAGAGAATCGCTCGATAAACTTATCGGCAACCTCGTCTACGCTCATCTGCGGCTTCAAGTCGTAGGTAGCAACCTCTCTAGGGGATGGCACTAGGATCCGCTCCTCGCCAGCAAAAGGCTCCTCTCTGCCGCCATTAAAGAAGTAGGTCACGTGGGCGTACTTCTCAGTCTCAGCTATCCGAAGCTGACTCAATCCAGCGTTACTAATCTCTTCGCCGAGGAGATGTTCAAGAGATTCCCCTGGGAACATCGCTGGCGCTGGCATAGAGGAGTCGTAATCTGTCATCGTGAGCAGGTGCAGATTAGGTTTTGCCCCTCTGTCAAATCCGTCGAAGCTATCGGCGTAAAATACCTGTAGAAGCTCTCTCATTCGATCAGCACGGAAGTTCATCAGGAAGAGTCCGTCGCCATCCTTTATAGTGCCATCGACCCCCTCTATAATAGTGGGTTCGATAAACTCATCTGTCAACGTCCTTGCATACATATTCTGAACGGCAGATAGAACGTCGTGCGCCTTCGCCCCTGCGCCATTTCGTAGCATATTATAAGCTCTTTCAACCCTATCCCAACGTTTATCCCTATCCATAGCGTAGAATCTGCCGCAAACATCGGCAATCTTCGCCACCTGATACTTCTCTGTCCAGATACTAAGCTCTGCTAGGTAGTCTAGCCCCGAGGTTGGTGGGGTATCTCTGCCATCGGTGAAGGGGTGGATGTAGATCTCCTTTATCCCCTGCGCACGTGCGGCGTTGATTACAAATTTGAAGTGGTTTATATGGCTATGCACGCCGCCATCGCTCATAAGTCCTGCAAGATGAAGGCGGCCAGAGCCGTTTTTGACTGATTTTATAAAGTCGATAAATGTATCGTTGCTATCGGCAACGCCAGATTGGAAAGCACGAGTGATCTTAAGGAGATCTTGATATACCACACGACCTGCGCCGATATTGGTATGCCCTACCTCAGAGTTCCCCATCTGACCAGCTGGCAGCCCAACATGCTCCTCACTGGCATCTAGCGTTACCCACGGATCGTTTTTGATTAATCTATTAAAATTTTCAGGGTTTGAAAGCACTGTGGCGTTGTGTTCGGTGGTGTTTATATAGCCCCAGCCGTCCAGAATGAGTAGTATCAATCGCTGTCTATCCATTTACCCCTCCAATGTCTATGCTGATAAATGCATAGTATAACATCTTGATAGATGTTTGTAAATAAAGGAAATAGCGACTATATGGGGTTTATCTCTTGGTGTGTTCGTCGATAGTGGCTAGCACCTCTCGGGCGGCATTCTTCATAGGCTCTTGCCCTGCAAACAGCTCGCCGATCGTCTGTAACGCTGTGCGGTATTGAGCCAAGTTTGGCATCATCTCTTTATGCGTCTTAGCCAGATTCTCACCATTACAATCTTTTGAAAGCAGCTCTGGCACTATCAGCTTATCGCCAGCTACGATATTAGGCAGTCCGATTATGCGTCTAGAGGTGATTAGCTTCGCTATTATCTCGTTGAAACGGCTAGTTTGATACATTATTATCATCGGCGTGCCGATTATCGCAGCCTCTAATGTGGCGGTGCCAGAGCAGATCCATAGAAGCGACGAAAACTTCATCACCTCTGGCGTAGCCCCCTTTATCACTGTTATATCTAGCGTCTTATCAAGGTATTGGGCGAGTAGCTCGTCTGTCACTGCGTCCGCCTGTGCAAGTACAAACTGCGGCAGTTTTCCCCCTTCACTCTTGAGCTTTCGTAACGCCTCCATCATCACAGGCATGAGTGACGCCACCTCCCTTGGGCGGCTACCAGGGATTAGTCCGATAATCTCCCTTGCAGGGTCTAGCGAGTAGCTTGCTGCGAATGACTCCTTTGATACGTGGCGGAATTTGATATTATCGGTCACAGGGTTGCCAATATAGACGGCGTTTACCCCCTCATCACGAAGGAGCTTCTCCTCAAATGGAAGTATGCACAGCACCTTCTGAAAGCACTTTGCAAGCGTTTTCACTCTAGAGTAGTGCCAGATCCATACCTGCGGTGCCACAAGCTCGATCACAGGGGCGGTGTTGCCGCTCTTATGTAGCATTTTAGCAAAACGTAGGTTAAAGCCTGAGTAGTCGACAAGGATAATAGCGTCAGGATTGACGAGATCGATCTGCGCCTTTAAGCGTTTTGATAGATCTAGAAGAAATGGGATCTTTTTTATGGCAGCGTCAAAGCCGATCACCGCCATGCTCTGAACGTCTGAAAGGCGCAACTGACCTAGCTGGAGTAGGTTTGGCCCCCCAGTGCCGTATAATTCGACAGCAGAAGATTGTCCAGCACTTTCAAGCTGGCTCTGAATCTCCTTCACGAGGTTGGCAGCATGGACATCGCCCGAAGGCTCGCCAGCTATGATAAATAATTTCATCAAAGGTAACCATCGGTTGGGATGAACAAGCCATCCCAACACTTATGTTATTTACGCCTTCTTAATTTTCCCTGCTTTCATGCACTTTGAGCATACTTTTATGCGTGCTGTAGTGCCGTCAGCGTTCAGCGCACGTACACTATGTAGGTTCGGCAGAAAAACTCTCTTAGATACATTATGGGCGTGGCTAATTCTATTTCCCGATAGTGGCCCTTTGCCACATACATCACAACGTCTTGACATGCTTCGCTCCTTAATCAAATGGACTGAAACCATATCACATTGCATTTATAAAAACAAGTGCAATCTTTAAATCCTCCAAACTTCATTCTGTT
Source organism: Deferribacteraceae bacterium (assembly GCA_031285415.1). Taxonomy (GTDB): domain Bacteria; phylum Chrysiogenota; class Deferribacteres; order Deferribacterales; family JAISNW01; genus JAITWF01. The sequence goes on along the minus strand of JAITWF010000142.1, from coordinate 3,305 downwards.
TAATAATCTGAATGAACCGTGGCAGAGTTGTACCGTCTCTAGAAAGTGCCGTCTGTAGCTCAAAATATGAGATCTTCTTTATGGGGTCATTGCCATCATGCTCCATCGAATTGCTGACTATAAGCGGATATATCTCAATATCTTTAAGCACTCCATCTTCAAGCCCAAGAGATCGTTCTATCTCGCCAGAATCCTTATGAATGTATTCGAGGTATCTTTTTATCTGATTAAAACCTTTTTTCTCGTGCGTTAAATTGTTCTCTTTGAATTTCTTTGCCCCTTTTGCATCCCTTCGAAACTCTCTAGAGTGCTTATATTCGATCAATACTGCACATTTTGACTTAGTATCAACTATAAAACAGTCAAAATCTCCGTTCTTTTGGCTGTCAATATAGAACTTCTGATTGCTGAAGCTGATAGTGTCTTTTATCTCTGCAAAGTGGGATCTGATCAGATCTGCCATAAATGCGCTAATAAACCTTATATCGTCATCGCTTTTCTTAATATGGGTGTATACCGACTCGACATATTGCAGTTGATAGCACAGTAGTGCGCTATAGATGTACTGCCCCTTTATTTTTATGATAGGCTTGTGAACGATATCAAACTCTTCACTATCTTTTGGCTTTGCGTTATCAATATCGAAGATCAGCAGATCGAGCATCTGTAGCTCTTCCTTCGAAAATCGCTCTAAGTTGATCAGGTTTTGTCTATTCTGTACAATAATTGGGTCGAGAGAGGCATCACACGCATTGATAATGTCGGCAAAGACAGATAGTAATGAAGCATTTTTTCGATCGTAATCTGCTAATCTTTCGTCACGAGTATATATCCATGGCGATTTCTCAAGCTGTATACGCATAACTCGATTAAAGGTATACAGCGGATCAACGCCTAAATTTGGGGTAATGAGCTCGTATAGATTTAGAAAGTGTTCATTTTGCATCTCAATCTTTCTATTGGTTTCGGCATCTATTTGAAGAAAGTCAGGGTCGTACTTTAAATACACCTTATCTCCCTCTACCATCACCTCGCACGGATCGCCAGTGATAATAGGGTCGAGAACATTCGCTATAAATAGAAAGAGATCCTCGTAGGCTTTCACAAGCTTAGGGATGTCGTTTGAGCTACCTTTTGAGGAGCCTCGAATGTGCTCTCGAACTATCTCTGTGTGTACGCCATGAATGCTGTAATTCCTTATCTTCGTCATCTCCACACTCATATAATAGATACTGATACTGCGCATAAGCGATATAAGATCCGTATCTGCAATAAACTTTGAATATTTATCGCACTCCTCATTTATAGCTTCATATTGAAGTTTTATAATGTCATAAGTGGGTATTCCTTCAATCAGTTTAAGCTTTTTCTTATATCTCATGACTATCTCCAATCATAGAGGGCATCTCGGCCAATGAATTTATCGTAGTCAAAGCGGATCTGTTCTAATGCTCTTTCCACGCCGATATCTAGTATTGAGTCACTTTTTCGGTATTCACCACTGCTATTGTCAAGGAGGGCGCCGCTGTGATCAACTATTAGATAGGAGGATCTCATCGCCTCGTTGGATTCAGAGCATAGCTGGGTAATAGATCTGTGCCTACTCACAAAATCCCCAAACTCGTCGCTATCAATAGCATACCGTTCAAAATTAAGATCATTTTGCCCCTTAATCTCTAACACCTGCATAACCTTCCACCGCTCTGGAGCTAGATGAATAATATTAGAGGTAAAATCCTCATGCATATTCAGTTTACTGACCACGGTATTCACCTTTAACCTGCATTTGTTAGCTCTGATTAGATCAGATAGCTTAAAATAATCAAGCTCACCATCTCTGCCTATCGAGTTGCAGGTCTCTTGTGAGAAGCTATCAATGCTCAATCCTACCCAGTCAAAAGCTGATAGGTCAGTCTTATGTAGTAGTTTGCCATTTGTAATAAGCATAGTTGTGACGCTACGATCCTTGCAGATACAAGCAAGATCTGTTAACCATGGGCAGAGGGTGGGCTCGCCACCGACAAAGGAAATTTTAGAAAAGCCATATTGGCATAAAAGCGCAACGATATCACGTTGGCGTGACTCGTCTGGAATCGCACCACGACTACGGTTACTGTTAAAACAGTACCCACACGACATGTTGCAGCTCTGCCACAGATGGAAATTAACAGACAAAATATCAGACATAAAGACCTCCTTAATGCGCTATTGCGGAGGGAGATACCTGCGCACACAAAAAAGAGTTCTTATACGTCCAGAATAACTGTTTATCTCTGATTTGTAAAGTTAAATTTGGCGACTAAAAATTACCCAACTCCAATGTGGAAAAGATGTGGAAAAATTTATGAGCATTATCTTACTGTTAAGGGCTCTATCGGGCAGGAGCCGCCGAAACGGTCTAAAATAGGGAGTTGTGTGGACAGTGTCAGTAATGCACGGAAAATCGTGTCAAGACTTTTTTTATCACCCAACCTTGGGAATAGCTGTGGAAAAGTTATCAACCTACTACAATTAATCTTCAATCTATAGGATTACTCATAAGTGGTCGTTTTTTAATCAGTTGCGTAGGTGTAAATAATTTTATTTTAATAGATTTTAATCACAAGTAAGCAGATTACTAACCATGCCAGCAGTATCGGTATGGCGTAGTACCACCGTTTAGGTTTGCCAGTACGCCAGATCTCCTGTGACTCTGCTCGGCACGCCTCAAATATTGTATCTGGTATCAGTTTGACTGTGAGAGTTATAAGTATCGGCAGGATTATTAGGTCGTCAAGTAGCCCCAGTACAGGGATAAAATCGGGGATCAGATCTATTGGGGATAGCGCATAAACCACAGTGATAGCGGCGAGGATCTTCGCAATAGCTGGTGTATCTTTCCTGCGCAGTGCGATAAATACCGCGGGGATATCCCTCTTTACCTGTTTAGCTCTCTCTTTTAGATTCATAGAACCTTTATCCTATGAAATAGCTTTTTTAAACGAAACAGCTCCTCAAATGGTGCCAGATCCTTAACATTCTCTACAGAGACATGTATCGTGCCGTTCTTCTTCCCTGCCATACTAGCTTGAAACTCCTCCCTTAGATTAGCTGATTGTTCCATGAACTTCTCCAATCTACATAGGTTTTAAATTTTTATTCAGGCGGTCGATCATCCATGAGAGGCGTTTATTGCGACCAGCATCTGTTTTGGCGTCAAAGTACGCCCGAGCATACGTTTTTTTGACCGAGGGTGACATCTTTCGAAAGTTGCTATATGCCAGCTCGTAACTCATTAGTAGCTCTGATAAGATCGAGATCTCTTC
>JAITWF010000113.1 GCA_031285415.1 Deferribacteraceae bacterium | reverse complement strand
ATAGAGAAGATCGATTCACTTGGCGGCATGCTTCGTGCGATCGAGCAGGGGTATGTACAGAAGGAGATTCAGAATAGCGCATACGACTATCAGATCGCTATCGAAAAGAAAGATCAGGTGATCGTTGGCGTGAACGAATACCGTGTGCAGGAGGAGGCTCCAAAAGATCTCCTTCGTATCGACGCAGCTGTAGAGGTAAGTCAGAAGGGTAAACTAGCAAAATTAAAGGCGTCTAGAGATAATAATGCCGTTGAAGCAGCTCTGAAAGCGTTGACAGCGGCAGCGAAGAGCGGCGAAAACATTATGCCACATATGGTAACCGCTGCAAAAGCATATGTAACGATCGGCGAAGCGATGAACGCACTGAAATCTGTATTTGGTGAGTATAAAGAGAATATAGTGCTGTAAAATCTTAACACTCCCCCCTTGAGGGGGAGTCGACAGCTTGCTGTCGGTGGGGGGTTGCTCTATTTGCAGACCCCTCCCCGAAACACTCAGTGTTTCGACCCTCCCTCAAGGGGAGGGTATGCCCTCCTCTTCAAAAAAACTCTTGCATTACCCCTTTTAGTGTGATACAAATGTTCACACGATCTATTTTTGGAGGTAGTACTATGTTATCATCGTCATGTGGAGCTGATTGTAACGATTGCGAATTTAAGGCTGCTTGCAGCGGCGGTTGCTTTGCCTGCGAGGGGAAAGCGTGCTATGTTGCAGAGATGGGGCTTGGCGTGTGTGCAATATACGATTGTGCTGTGAATAAAAAGGGGTACGCCTCTAAAACATGTGCAGAATGCGCTGATCTGCCATGCGAGATCTTTATGTCATGGAAAGATCCTAGCATGAGCGACGAAGCGTTTAAAGCAAACGTCGATATGAGAGTGGCGAATTTGAAAGCGACGTTGTAGAATTTAAGGGCGCCTACATAATGGCAATGTAGGGGTAAACCTCTGATGTAGGGGCGAGGTCTGCTCGCCCTATTATGATTAAGGAAAAATTATGGTTCAAGTATTTATAAACGATTTTGAGCGATTTTGCGGCATGCTTATTAATCAGGTCGATCTATGTTCCGATGAGGTATGGACGGCTACAGATGGGAAATATCCGTACTGGTGGCATATAATGCACTCTATCGCCTTTACTGAAATTTACAGTGCCGATGCAGATGCAACCACAAAGATACCGTACAGCATGCCAGAGATTATGTACTCGAAAGAGCCTGAAAATGTACTCTCTAAAGAGGGGTTGATTGCAATTATCCTTGATATTAGGGAGACCGCTCGTGCCTATATGAAAGGGATGACTGATGAGAGATTTACAGAGGTTAACCATAAACTCTCTAAGTTGTATGGCAAGGAGACAACACAGCTAGGCGCACTTATCGCAATATTGCGGCATATGTGCTATCATATCGGCTGTTGTGATACGATATTACGCATGCACGGTATCAAAGGGGTATATTAATTATAGCCATAAAGGGCGGGCAGACCCCGCCCCTACATATTTACTACTACATACTCTCGTTCATTCTGACTATAAACTCATCAAAGATCGCTTGCAATCTATCGTAATATGCTAAAATCTCTACTCCAGCAGGGGTCAGCGACGTGCCTCCCCCCCTCTTGCCGCCTGTAGAACGCACTACTAGCGGCGTCTCTGAAAGATTATTCATAGCATCTACATCGTCCCATGCGGCTTTATAGCTCATCCCCATATCTTTGGCGGCTTGCGATATGCTGCCTGTAGCCTGAATCCTGCGAAGTAGCTGCACCCTACCCTCGCCAAGGTAGTTTTTGTCGCCACTTTTGATCCAAAACCTGCCAATAATGGAGAGATCGTTATTCATCGTTTTATACATTTCCACGTTACTACAGGATTATTATAAAATTCTGTTTCACTTATAGTAGTGCAATCGTACTTTGTGGAGACTTTATTAACAACATCTATCATCGGTATATCCGTATCTTCATCGTATCCTGTTAAATAAAAAGCGTCGTAATTGTATTTTTCCATATCATCATACACAAACCCTAGTCTAGTCATATGGTGTGTTTTTTCTCTACCAACAAAGGCATACCACACTCTGCTATCGCCAAATATCGGCAGATCCGTTGGCACCTCCTGCCGTATCATTTCTATATAGGCATTTATACCAGGGTATGTGTGCTGTTTGTAGTATACATATCCATATTGTGGAATAAGTAGCGCTAGCCAAAGCAGATTAAGTAGCCATATCTTGTGATACCTCTCCGCAACTGACATGGTAATCAGTAGAAGGGCTACAAAGGTAAATGGTGCATAGTGAAAGTTCCCTCTGCGCAAGATAAGCGTGGAGACGATTGTGCATATCAGAAATATTAAGATAAACTTGCCCTGCACCTCTTTATAAAGTTTCTGCTTCATAAATACTATTAAAGCAGTGGCAAAGATTATTAGCTCTGGTATATGTCTAAAATATTTTGTGCGAAAAAAGTATGCCAGTAGGTAGTTTGAATCTGTAATACTGCCACCTGTGCTTTTAGCGAGCGTGCCTGTAAATCCTATGATAACGGCATCAAGGTGTAGATAAAGATATAGTGCCACCCCGATCGCAACACCTAATGTAAAATAGATCGCTATCCGCTTTATATTCGGACGATATGCTAGCAGATATGCGAAACAGTAGAAGAAGCCTGTTATCCCTATATAATGAGTTTCTACTGCGAGCATTAATACAAACCCACTGAAAAGATACCATTGACGTATAAATAAGAAGAACGCTAGCGTGACAAAGAAAAATGTAATGCTATCAGTACGACTCTGCGACGCCATGCCAAAGTAGGTCTCTAGTATAAGCATTGTAAAGAGGATAGATAGGGTAAACGCCTTTGAAAAGTTAAGCGCTTTCAATATCTGCCACCACAATAGGAGGCTTAATGCAAAAAATGCCGTGGAGATACGCATGCCAACGATCGGCAGCCATCCAAATATATTGAAGATTGTACCATAAACATATGCATGTATTGTGCCCACAAGGAGGTTATCCTCGCCCATATTAGGTATGAATGAGCGGATGTAATTTATACCACCTCTCATTACAATATCATATACAGTACTCGTCCTCCATGGATCATCCCCATTTGACAATCTATAGTACGGTGCAAAAAATATATAAAGAAAGAGTCCCAATAGTAGCATTAATGCAAGCGTAATCCGCTCTTTATTACATAACGACATCTGTCGCAACCTTGTTAAATATTCCATAGATTCTCGTCACCTCATTTGATAACTTGCAATAATTCAAAATAGTGATACAGTAGCCGTGGGAGTATGTTTATGCATAGCCACCTCCTGAGAGTTATTAATAGGGTAAGTCGTAAGACTCGCCCTATTTTTTATCCCTTCTGCTTCTTCATATTTTGGAACGCCACCGACATCATTAACTTAATACGGTTCAGCTGATTCACCTCACTAGCACCTGGATCGTAGTCTACCGCCACAATATTAGCGTATTCGTAGCGACGTTTCAGCTCCTTCATAACGCCTTTACCTGTAATATGGTTCGGCAGGCAGGCAAACGGCTGCACTAGCACCACATTTGGCGCACCATTTTCTATAAGCTCCACCATCTCTGCGGTAAGAAGCCACCCCTCGCCAGTCTGATTGCCAAGAGAGACAAACCCCTCTACGAGGCTCGATAGATGTTTAGCTGTGAAGAACGATGAGAACCGCTTGCTCTTCTTGAGTGCTGATCGCATAACGTTTCGATACCACTCGATATATGTGATCAGGAGTTGGCTCGATAGACGCTCCTTAAAGCTACCAGCAAGGATCTTGTGCCTATGCACATCATCGAGGGAGCAGTATAGGATAAAGTCCATAAAATCAGGCACAACCGCCTCGCCCCCCTCTTTCTCTATCACCGATACCAGCTGATTATTGGCATCTGGGTGGAATTTAACAAGTATCTCCCCCACTACTCCAACCTTTGGCTTCTGTATATCGTTTATCGGAATATTATCAAACTCATCCACGATCATGCGGATATTCTTCACGAACTCTTTGCGCTCTGCACGCTGTACAGCAGGTTTCAGCTTCTCCACCCACTTAGCGGCAAGGGCGTCTACACTCCCCTTTTCGATCTCGTATGGGCGTGTACGGTTC
>JAITWF010000043.1 GCA_031285415.1 Deferribacteraceae bacterium | reverse complement strand
GAACGACGTGATCTTCGCTGGCTCTGAAAAGCGGCGTGGGGCAGGATATGCGGAGGTAACGCTTACTATGGGCGACCTCCCCCCTGAAACCGCCGCCAAATGGGGAACGTTCTCCGATGTGGCAGTTTCACGCAAGATCTACTCCTCTGGCGAAAGAGAGTACTATATAAATGGGCGTAAATGCCGCCTGAAAGATGTTAAAGATATCTTCTTTGATACTGGTCTCGGTGCCAGAAGCATATCAATCATAGAGCAGGAGCGAGTTACCAAGATCGTAAACTCCTCCCCAGAAGAGCTACGCTACTTTTTGGAGGAGACCGCTGGCGTTATCCGATACAAGGAGCGGCGCAAAGAGGCGGAAACTCGCCTAAAACAAACTCAAGACAACCTATCTCGCATAAACGACATTATCTCCATAATGCTCACCGATATAGAACGCCTCGCAAAGCAGGTGGAGCGGCTTGATCGCTATAAAGAGCTAAAGAGGAAGAAGAGCGCACTAGAGAAGTCGTTCATCTGTGTCACCTACGGCCGCCTTGCGAAGGAGAGAGGTCAGCAAGATGAACAGATCGCCACGAAACGCAAAGAGATGGCGGAGATCGTCGCAACCAACCAATCACAGATAGCTAAAGAGACCGAGCTGCAACAGCTACAGGCGGAGCTACGAGATAACTTGAAAGATCTGCGCACAGCATACAATGAAGCTCGTGACAATTTAGCCAAGGCGGAGAGCGATATTCGCCAGCATAGAGCAAATATCGAGAATGCTGGCAGAGAGCGTGTACAGCTGGAGGAGGATATATCAGCGCACGAAAGGCGCTTAACCGATATATCGGCACGCCAAACGCACCTCGAAACCGCTATCGAAGAGGCGGCAGAGCTTTGTAGCGAATTCTCGGAATCTGTGCAGGAACATCAGGAGAGTATCTCTGGCTATAAAGGTACACTCGATAGGGCGACCGACGAGATCAAGTCGATAAACCGCAAATTCCTCGATATAACACAGAAATTCACCGACCTAACCAATCAGATAAATCTCAAAGAGGCGGAGGCAGCTAACCATAAAGCCACAGCCGAACGGCTTATCCGTGAGAAGGAGAGCATTCAGAGCGAGAGTAGCACCCTGCAAGCTCGTCTGGAGGAGACACGAGCCTCCTTGCAGAGAGTTGAAGCGCAGAGAGAGGCGCTAAAACAGAACTCTGTTGAATTCTACGAGCGTAAAGTCAGCAAAGACGCTGAATATAACCAGTTTAAAAAGCTCTGTACCGATATAGAGGTAGAGCTTAATAGCACTAAAAATCGAGCCGACTTCTTGCGGCAGGAGATCTCCTCAAAACTTATTCCGCAGGAGCTTTCTGCACTAATATCGCAATATAACGGTCGCCCATATATCGACTTAACAGAAAAGAGCGAGAACGATTATATTCTCTACGGCGATCTGCTGCTATTTGAGGATAGCGTGAAAGAGGATCTAATCAACGCCCTCGCACAGGTTGATATATCGCTGCGATTCACATTCCGCTCGGAGATAGGCGCACTATCGGGGCAGGAGCTGGTAGCAGACAATATCTATCGGCAGGGGGCGGTGTACCGCAAAGTCAGCAAACAGGATCCAACGCTAGCGATCATGCGCCTAGAGGAGCGGCTACAGGCGGAGTTATCGACCATCGACAACCTAAATGAACAGTACACCGAGAGTAGCGATAGATTATCTGCAACCGCTAAGGAGTTAGAGGAGATCGAGAGGGAGTTTACCGCCCAAAATGAGGCGATAAAGAGGCTCGAGCTAGAATATAGCAGTATGCTTACAAACGTCGCCCACCTTGAGGAGCAGAGCGGCAGATTCACCCGAAATATCGGCGTTGTGGATAAAGAGATCACCCTTGCACTGGATGGACAAACCTTTGCAACCGAAGAGGCGCAGACGCTGCGTGAAAAGCGTGAAGCGATGAGCGATGAGCGGCAGGAGATCGACGACCACAGACAGGCGCTGGAGGATCGGATCGAGCATTTCACAGAGCTTCTAGAGGAGGCACGAGAGCAGTATATCGCTGCCTCCAGGGAGCTAGGGAAGTACTCTGAACGGAAGCTTGCCGCACACTCGGAGCTAGGTGAACTTCAAAAAGAATCTGAAAACGCCCTACAGATGAAGCGAACACTCACAAACCGCCTAGAGGGACTCACCGAGGTGAGTATCAAACAGTGGCAAGATGAACTTGTAAAGGCGGAAGCTGTGCAGGAGGAGGCGTCAAAGGGCGTCATAGTGGCGGCAGATGCTGTAACTACCTGCGAAAATCAGCAGATTGCGCTGGATGACGAGTTAGGTAAACTTCGCAAGAGCCTCGGCGATATCAATAAAGAGCTTCATGAGCTAGATCTAAAGATTGCAGATATACATGGAAAACTTGGCACCACTGCCACCAATATGAACGCCCTCAAGGTGCAGATGAAAGAGATCTACGACGAAGATATAGAGGCGGTATGGCAAAATTACGCCGAAAGTGGCACCTCAAAGCAGAAGGTGCAGGAGGAGATCGCATATATCGACGTGTCGATTGAGGAGCTTGGTGCGCTGAATATGGCGGCAGAGGAGGAGTATGCCAATAAACAGCAAGAGCATGCCGAACAGATCGCCCAATCCGAGGATATCGACAGGGCGATCGCAAGCCTGAACGACCTGATCGCCGATATCGATAATAGCACCGTACAGCTATTCGAGGAGACTTTTATTGCCGTCAGAGCAAACTTTACAGAGGTATTCACAAGATTTTTCGGTTCAGGCTCGGCAGACTTACGCCTGACAGAGCCAGAGAACCTGATGACTACTGGCGTAGAGCTATTTATCAACCCACCTGGCAAGCGAGTGAATAATAAGAACCTCCTATCTGGAGGGGAAAAAGCACTTGCCGCACTGACGCTATTATTTGCACTATTCCTGCAAAAACCAACACCGTTCTGCTTCCTCGACGAGGTAGACGCCCCACTAGACGACGCAAACGCAGGCAGATTTATCACAATGGTAAAATCTATGGCGCATGAAACGCAGTTTGTGATCATCACGCACAAACACCAGACAATGGCAGCCGCCGACTCGCTCTACGGCGTCACAATGCAGGAGGGGGGCGTCAGCACAATCCTAAGCGTGGAGATAAAATGATTTTTAAGTCAGAAAAAATCAGAATATTTTGATTTTTCTTGACATAAAAATCAAAAGGTTTATAGGGAACTTTCTAACCACGTCGTTGTGTGCTTGATCCGCAATCCAAAAAATATATCAAATCCATGCCACTTTATGCGGTGTTTTGTATTTAGTGGTAAATTTTACAACATAGAGAGAGTAATTTAATCCCAAGATACTCGCATGTCCTCGGCCTCTGATGAAGAGATTCTTTCATTTTTTAGTGCTTCTGCTATCCTATTATTATATACAGTATTCTTGCACTGTTCATATTTTTTATCTCTTTTTGGCTTATCTGCATCTACATCAAACTCTTCTGACAATCTAATGCGATCCGCTTTACTTATTATATTTGCATATTCAAGTGCATAGTAAATTGTTTTAATACCAACTTGAAACTCATTCATAGTATTTTTTAAAAGAGAATTAGTACTTTTATAATCATTCCTTAGCTTGTCAATGTTGTATCCTAAAAAACGCTCACGCACATCCTCTGGTGGCAATAAAAATGTATTAGCAAAATGACTTGCCTCCTCTTCATGAAGCTCTGTAGAAGAGTCTTTATCATAATGCCACAGAATAGAATGTCCAAGTTCGTGAGCAATACTAAATAAACGCTTAATATAATCATCATTGCGATTTATAAAGATCAAACAGCGACGACGAACTTTATCAAATGTTTCCTCTAGTACATAAGAAACAGATACGCCATTTATGTTTGCAGGGAACATTGTATAAAACAGTGCAAAACCAATCTTTTCCAGTTTGTCAAGTATCTGATCCGCAATAGCTCCTTTTTCACCCAATCCTAGCTGTTTGCGAAAGTCCATTGCTGCATGTACTATCCTGTCAGACACTCCTGAACTAGTAGATGCGTATAAGTAATTATTTTTTTCTTTAAGAGCTAAGCTATCGAGGTATTTCATATTTTTTACATAGGCATTAATCTCATATTGACTAATACCTAATTCTGCTAAGTCTATGGCACGATATTTAATATCTCCCTTTAATGGTTCACTATTTTCATATGCAAGTGATGAAAGCTTGTTTTCTAGGTATTGAGGTATTGAACGCTCATATTGTAGTTCACTTGCCATATTTAACCTATTGTAGTGTCTCTTACATCCATACTCAGATGGCATTCCGCCATCTTTAATAGCATCATATGACTCTTGATCCATTAGATCTACATGATTTTTAAGCATTCCTAATAGACAGTACTTTTCAAGATTGTAAACAATCTTATTAGAATAGTACTCTTTTTTGTTGCTTGATAAGTTATCATATCGCTCATCATTAAACGGATATTCGCCATGAATTACTGTATCAAATATTGACATGAAAAGGCTATCCTCACCAAGGCATATATTATAACCACTGTCATTAATTTCAGCTCTAAAAACTGCATTATCAAGAGAGCGTTGATTTTTCTCATAAGCAATGAATTGAAATTTCACTGATTGCCCCCTTATATGCTCTGATATAGCTTAATAGTCTTATCGTATTGTTTATTTATATAGTTTCCAAAGGTAGGAAACGCACTTAAATCGTTCAGATTAAATTGTTTAATAGCAGAGTATATATTCTTAATGCTCAATTGTTTTTTATCTTTAGCATCCATTACGATATGCTCCGCAATATTCTTAATTTTTTCTTTGTGCTCATCTTTAATGTGAGCCGAGATGGAGTCAATATAATCACTAAAAAGCATAGCAATTTCAGCTAGCTGCACATCATTTGACATCATAAACCCTACACTTGCCCAAACATATATATTATCATATTTAGCCTCCATATCTATCCATTTGATGCCACATTGCCGATATTTATCTACTTCAAGTTTTCTTATTTCGGCGGCATGTTGCGCCAAATCCTTTAATGGCTCTAACTGATCATGATAAACTTTATATTTATACCTGTTAGCCATGGGCAGACCGTCTTTAATGAAAGTTCTCCGAAATAAAACAGGATCAGTATTTTTACTTATGCTAAAACGCACCTCGTACAGATATACCTCGCAATTACACGTACACGTAGGAGTATCATCAAATGTTTCATTACATTTTCGGCATTGAAGCCTTGGCTTCTTGCCATTAAAATCAATATCAAAACCTTCATATGTTTCCTTAAAAACATCTAAACTAGGTAAATCTAACATATTATACCCACAAAAGCTATATTTAAAACTAAAGTTGGATATAGTAGCAAAGCCACAACTATATGTCAAATTAATTATGTGACATAACATCTTACACATATTTTATAACACATAGGTTCCACATTAAGGCAGATAATCTTAATGCAACCGTTTTTAAAACGCCCCAAACGACCTAAGCATTCTCTCCTCATCAGCCATCCCCTTATTGACAGCTATGCTTAGTGCGCTGACGCTGTCGTAGTTGCGGATATTAGGGTTAGCTTTTGCTACCAAGAGGGTGCGGATAACATCCATTCTCCCCACATTTGTCGCCCAGATAAGTGCCGTGTCGCCATTCTCATTCTGCACATTCATATCTGCACCAGCCGCCGCTAGCTGCTCCACTGTGCGCTCATTGCCAGTCGACGCCGCTAGCATTAGAGGAGTATTCCCCCTCTTATTCTGCCAGTTCACATCTGCGCCTCTGTCGATAAGCGTATCTAATATATCGTTATAGCTATTTGCTACCGCCACAAAGATCGGAGTGTTCCCCGTCTCTGGATCGGCGTAGTTGATCTTCGCCCCTGCGTCCAGCGTTTGTTCAACCTTCTTGCCATCACCTGCGGCGATAGCACCGAAGAGATCCATAGTGAGAGAGTTGATATTTCTGGTCTCATTTGCGATCAGCTGCCTTGTAGCGGCGTCGCTAGAGGAGATATCATAAACCGTCTGCCCTAAATTATCTGCCGCATTTAAATCAGGATACTTTTCAAGGATAGCACCAGTTAAAACACTATTCTTATTCGCCACAGCTAGCATAAGAGGCGTTTTCCCTGCGTTGTTATTAATATTTACATCCGCACCAGCCGCAATCAACATCTTTGCTATATCGGTATATCCTGCCGCCGCCGCAAGATGTAGCGCAGTATTACCGCTACCATCCTTCACGTTCACATTCAGATCCTGTTTCAGAAGATCCTTTGTAATCTCCTCATTCCCCCCTCTGACCGCCTCCATAAGCACTGTCGAGCCGCTACTGTTGGCGTTATTAGGGTTTGCGCTATTCGCAAGGAGATTCTCCACACTCTTCGTATTGCCATTATATGCGGCAAACGATAGTGCGCTGTCTTTATTATTATTGAGTTCGTTCACCCTCGCCCCTCTTTTAAGTAGAAGGTCTACAAGGTACGGATTAGGGGAGGTCGCCGCATACATCAGCACGGTATTGCCATTGTTATCCCTCTGATGGAGGTTTGTGCCAGCAGATAAGAGCCTCTGCGCAGAGTCGTAAAACCCCATCTCGCCTGCTATATGTAGGGCGTTCTGCCCAAACCGATTGGTATGTCTAGCGTCAATTCCAAGGCGCAACAAATTAGCAGCCATCGGCTCATCAGAGGCTTTAAGTGCCTTCATGATGGCGTTATCGCCACTTTCAGGGTCGCTCTCATTTATACTCACGCCACTAGCGAGGAGCTTCTTCACAAGGTCTGTCTGCCCATTCGCCGCCGCCGTCACAAGGGGGCGATCCTTTATAATAACGCCGTTCGGGTTTGCTGTTCTGTTATCGATATACTTCGGTGCTGTTGGAGTTTGCACTAGTGGCTTCCCCTTTGCGCCTTTCGGGTCGATAATCATCAGATACTTATCCACCTGCTCTCTTCGAAGTGCAGCGCTATCCACAAAAACTATCTGCATATCGCTCTGATTATCGGCGTTTGCCGTCACCCCAAATAGGTTCAGTCGCTCGGCATAGGTGAGCGTTTTAATAATCTGCGCCGCCAACTCTTTAGGCAGTGCATACCCTCTGCCAGTAGAGAAATCGAATGCAACGCCCACCGTCTGCCCTGGCGTTGCAAAGAGGTAATCGCCCATCATCCAGCCGTTTGTCGTATTGTTAAGGCGCATAGAGATGCTACCCTGCCCCTTGCGAGAGGTGTTTACGGTAATGCTGATCGTATCGAGCGGTATACGCATATATGCAGGCATAGAGGTAGTAACATCGTTTATATTATATATCCGTGCTTTCTTGCCATCCTCCAAGATACTATATGAGGCTGTCTGCGCATAGATCGCAACTGGCAGCAGTAAAAATACAATAAGTAGTAGTTTTTTCATAAAATCATCCCTGTCCGAATCTCACTATAATCAAAAGAACGATCGATACAAATGTCACCACACCCGACGTCAAGATTATCTTAACGGAACTTTTTTCCGCCTGAAACATCATATCAGATTTAAATGACAGCACCTGATCGTCCACGGCGTCCAGCTTTAATAACATCTCTTCGATATACTCACGATTCTGCTTCAGGTCGTCCTCAGCTTCATACTCGATAAAGTTGCCTATATATACGATCGTAAGCTGCAATAGGTTGAATAACACGTTTCGTAGCCCCGAAAAGTTGCGTGGGAATACGTAGCTCGGCGTTCTGGCAAGCTCTGGCAGCAGATCAAACTGAATCTTCTTCATCCGCTCCTTCACCTCTGGCGGAATGTCGTTGATATCAGGCACCCGATCAACTTCGTTGAGGATCTTGCGCACCAGCCGTGTGTACTGCCCCAGTAGCTCTGGCACAGCGGTAGTTTTTAGGCGTATCTGCTTCTTCTTTATATCGTGATTTTTAAAGAAATTTTTAATTAAGATCATAGAAGAGGCGAGTTTGACAGTTTTTCTCTTCTTAACTATCTTGACCGAACGTTTCGCCTCAATAGCGACGAGCGTTTCTACGATCTCCTCTTTTGCAAAGATAAAGTGGTTGTTCCCCTCTAGCACATCTCGATCTTCGTTCGAGAGTTCGCCGTTGGTAAAGAAGAATAGGCGAGTAACGTTCTCATCGTTCATCGCTCTCAAAACGTCTGTGGTTAGGTATGGGTCTAGGCTATCTTCGCCTTTAACGACCTCAATCCAGATGATCGCTCGCTGCTCATCCTTCGAGGTGCCGTGCGTCCACGTCTCGATTCGACGACGGTTTTCAATCTCTTTCAATGTGCGATAGAGAGAGTATCCAAAATCCGCCATTACATCGGTGACAAAATGATAAAAGTCTGACAGCTTTATATTATAAAGCATGTCATATTTATTCTTTCTTTCGAAGTCCATCATCCACCCCTGGAAGGGGCAACTACGTTTCCCCTTCCACCTTCCCCTTCCTGTAGGGATATTT
>JAITWF010000042.1 GCA_031285415.1 Deferribacteraceae bacterium | reverse complement strand
GCTATCAACGGTAGCAAAGTTGTGGGGCCATTGATAAAAGTTACAGTAATTGTATATATTGCACTTATAGTGCATCTTTTCCTTGTATACGGTGGGATTCTTCTTACACGTAAGATCGGCATAGTTGGCTTCGTGAAGAAGGCTCGTGCGCCGATGATTACCGCATTCGTAACTCGCTCCTCTGGTGGCACACTGCCGCTGTCATCTGCATGTGCAGATAAGATGGGCGTAGCGAAGGGCGTATACTCGTTCACGCTGCCTGTGGGCGCAACTATCAATATGGACGGTACCACGATCTATCAGGCTATCTGTGCTGTGTTTATAGCAAATGCAGTCGGTCAGCCGCTTGACGTTGCTCAGATGGTTATGGTGGTATTGACGGCTGTTCTAGCATCTGTTGGTACAGCAGGCGTTCCAGGGGCTGGCGCACTTATGCTTCTGCTTGTTCTAGAGTCTGTTGGCTTGAAGGTCGAGGCTGGCTCAGCTATTGCGGCGGCTTACGCTATGATCCTCGGTATCGACGCACTTCTCGATATGGGTCGCACAGGCTTGAACGTAACTGGCGATATAGCTGGTTCTGTGCTTGTTGCTGATATTGAAGGGGAGCTTGACAGAGCGAAGTATGACGCTTACGCAGGCGACTAATCCACACCTTCCCAATACCCTCCCCTTGAGGGAGGGTCGAAACAGGGCGGGCTGACCCCGCCCCTACGTTTCGGGGAGGGGTTGCAGAGGGGATCTATTGATGAAAACCTTAGGTATTTTAGGCGGTATGGGTCCAGAGGCAACTCTGGACTTGTTCCGTAAGATCGTTGAACTAACCCCAGCTAAGAGGGATCAGGATCATTTGCACATCGTTATCGATAACTATGCGCAGATCCCCGATCGTACTGCAAATATCTTAGCTGGTGGTGAAGATCCACTGCCCTACCTTGTGGAGGGTGCCAAGAGGCTAGAAAGTGCTGGCGTAGACGCCATTATAATGCCCTGCAACACCGCTCACTACTTTTTGCCACGAATTAAATTGCAAGTTGATATGCCATTTATCAGTATAATCGATTCCGCTGTGGCGGAGGTGGCTACTATTGCCCCTCATGCGAAATCGGTGCTTCCGATCTCTACCACTGGCACTAAATCTACACGACTTTATGAGGACGCACTTCTGGCAGCTGGATATACAGTGCCTGAAACGCCTAAAGATATACAGGACGAGATAATGTACTGCATATATGAGGGTGTCAAGAAGGGGGAGACTTTGCAAGTGGTGAACCGATTTCAGAGGGCGATAGAGTATATCGACTCTGAGATTAAGCCAGATGTGCTTATCTCTGCCTGCACGGAGATTCCGATCCTTATGCCACATATTACAACTAATACTCCAACTGTGGACGCTACTCTTGCGCTTGCGAGAGCTGGAATATTATTCTGCTCTTGAAATTCCCCTTCGCTGGCGAAGGGGTACGCTGAAAGCGGGGGGTAGTGGTGTATGTATGAAAGTCCACTACCCCGTCATCTTGCTTCGCAATCTGCCACCACTTCGCTAGCGAAGGGGAATTTCGCACACTCCCCCTTGTTATTATCTGATTTTCAGTGTAAGCTGATCACGTCTAGTATCTTGAAAGGACGGACTTATTATGCCAAGAACAGAACTAAATGTGAACTTATTAAAAAATATCACCAAAGCAGGGGTAGGAGTTATCTATCCCACCGACACCGAGGGGATGATCTGCTATGTAGATGATTCTGAGTGCGCCTTCGACGTTGAAACAGGCTCAATACTGTGCCACAGCACTCCACACTATAAAGGTAATGCAGGTTTCTTTCATATAAAGGCTGGCGAGGGGGAGTGTATCCTGCTGAAAAGCCGATATATAGACGCTATTCGGATTATCAAGAGGGGGATATCGCTAAATAGTGAGGCTCTTCTGGAGGTCTCTAGGACGCTTACGAAGATCGATGGCGAACTCTCTGGATATCATGAGGTCTGGTTCTTCTATATCCCTGCCAAGAGCGACATAAAGATTATAAAGGTTACTCCATTTACAAAGAAGATAGCGGCGAAGCTTGATATGACGATCCCTCGCCCTCTGACATCGACTGAGTATGAGGCGGATTTGTCTACTTTGCCCGATAAAAATCTTCTATCTAGAGCATTTTTACCGCTAATATTCCCTGAAACACTATCTCATACCAGCTCTGAGCTTGTTAAAAGCTTTTATGATGCTATAAATGCCTTTTTTATCTCATTGGAGGTAAAGGTGCAATCACCCTCGCAGAAGGTTGTCGACCTGCGCCCATATCTGAACTTTTCAGGGATAATAAAGGCTCTGAAGGAGACGAAGCAGAGTTTAAGCATGTTTGAGGAGCAGTACCTGCCGTGGCAAAAGATCTTTGCCGATGAGAAACGAGCTAAACCTGCGCTATTTCTATCGAAACGTTTGCCAGTCAAGGAGATCGATGGGTTTATGGATGATACTGCAAACCTCTTTAAGCCAAACCTATCGCTATTTGATCCGAACTTCTTTAGCCCAGTTGTTAACTTCGCCATGCTAGCGGTAATGATAAACACCCTTCTGAATGAGCAGCTTCTATACTTTTCATCGTACCTTAAGATCGATACCGAGAGGGCGTTGCAGATTATATATAAAAGTCGGGCAAATTCGCTATTTATCAAGGGGGGCGAGCTATCGGTGCCAGAGTTCTTTGATCTATCTTGCGAACAGCGTGAAGTGAAATTTGCCCCATCGGACAAGCTTATATCGATGGATGAGGCGTTTAGCTGTGTTTCAGGATTCAATAAGGGTGCAAAGAGGCGTGGTGGACAAAAACTCCTTGCCGATATACATGCGCTTTTAGATCTTAAAGATAAGCTTATGCCACTTATTTCCGAGTATCATAGAAGGGCTAGAGGGGAGGTGCTGGAGCATGGTGGGCATATACTAAAGAAGGGGAAGATCGACCAACTTGAGGATGTGTTTCATTTTGATATCGCCGATATCAAGAAGCTTTCGTACGATATATTTTATATGGATGTAAAGCCTATAAGACAGCATAGAGAGAGCTATAAACTGCGAGCGGCGGCGCAAATTATGCCGTACGACCTTTATGAGGCTGATATTCCATTCGCAGGGATGATTACAGAGGATCAGCTTCACGGTATGCTAGAGCAGGAGAGCTTTATCTGTAAGTCGTATAATGGTAAAACTGCCATTGAAGGGGTAGTTGGTGATGATATAAAGTGCGCTAATGCCTTTACGTTAGCACATATCCAAGATCTATATGGCGCAAAGGCAGTGTTAACGAGTATTGCACCTGCATTTTCATATATAACAGAATTTTGTACCGTAAATAATATTCCGTTATATTATGGCGTACGTCACTGTGAGACAGTGTTAAAGGGGAAGAGAGTCTCGTTGCAAGGCGAAATGATAACGACAATAGCAAATATTTAAGTTGACCTTTTCGTAGAAGTTGAATAGTATATAGAATAAGACAGTTGGGCGGTCGCTGTGAGTTGCATTTTTGCTCATAGAGGAAAGTCCGAACACCATTGAGCAGGATGGTCGATAACGTCGACCTGTTGTGAGGCAGGGAAAGTGCCACAGAGATTATACCGCATGGGCTTTTAGCCTGTGTAAGGGTGAAAAGGCGAGGTAAGAGCTCACCGCATCTATGGCGACATAGATGGCATGGTAAACCCCATCCGGTGCAAGGCAAATAAGTGGCCACGGGCGCTCAACCCTTATGGCTACGGGTATGCTGCATAGAGAAATGATCGTCGTCTCCTTTGGGAGATACAGAATTCGGCTTATAGACTGTCTTAAACATTATATGCTTCTAGCACCCTCCCCTTGAGGGAGGGTCGAAACATATAATGTTTCGGGGAGGGGTAAAGCAATATATACCCATTAACCCCCCACCGAATTAGGGCGAGTTGACCTCGCCCCTACATTTGACTCCCCCTCAAGGGGGGGTGGTCTTATCTTTTTTGTTACCGTTCGAAAAGTTTTACCCTCCTCGGGAATGAGGTACAGATGATTATAAATATAGTCGGCAGAGCTACTACGTCTCATATCAACACTGTTTGCGTCACTCATTACATGTGCGAACCGCAAGAATTTGAATTCAGCAAAGATTTTGCGCACGATCCATATGTAAATGTGAAGCATAGCCGTGCTGTGGGTAGTGGTGTGCTTATGACGGTATCTGGCGACCATATGACGGTAATGGCAACCTTTATGCCAGCCATTAACAACGGCTACACAATGTCGCTTGAAGAGGCGATCACAAGTGTGTTCTCGACCGTTGGTATATCACGTGTATTCATGGATGAGGCGGCATTTCGTGCCGCATATAACGACATGGTAGAGGGGCATCTGGTCGATTCCGTTGTGGTCGGCTACGGTAAACAGCCTGAACATGGCAAAGACGCCCAAATTCAGCTATTTTTTGATCTTCCATCTGATAAACCTCAGAGGGAGGATGGCGGCAAGACGAACTTTAAAGAGTTAAGACGATTTATAAATGTGCGAGAGGGGCAGCTTCTGGCACGTGTCAGCCCTGCGACGGATGGTATCCCAGGCAGCACCGTCAATGGTACGCCGATCCCTGCTGTTCCTGGCAAGCCGATCGAGTTCTTTATGGGGGAGGGGGTGCGCAAAAACACACTCTCAACCGAATTCTACGCCTCTGTCGATGGACACGTGGTGTTCAAACAGAATCTTATCACAGTATACAATACTTTAGAGGTCAAAGACGTAGACTTTAGCACTGGTAATATCTCATTTCTAGGCGATGTGCTGGTGCGAGGCGATATTTTTACAGGGTTTAGCGTCAAAGGGAAGAATGTTGTGGTGAATGGAATCTGCCACGACGCCTCTATATCGGCGGAGAATGATATTGAGATTAAAACTGGCATAAAGGGGGTAAACCCTGCCAATGTAATCTCTGCTGGGCATGATATTATAGTCGGATACTGCGAAAATGCTACACTCGTAGCGAAAAATAATATAATAATTACAAAATATTCGTTCAACTGCATGCTCGATGCAGGGTATAAGGTGGAATCTGCTGAAAAATCCACCGTTGCTGGTGGGCAGATACGGTCGTTTGCAGGGTGCGACTTCTATAATGTAGGCACCAAGACGAACACTAATATAAATGTGGTCGTTGGGCGCAAGTTCGACGCCGACGAAAAGTTTGAGCGTATCAAAGATGAGAAGGAAAGGCTTCTGGAATCGATGGATAAGGTCGATAGCGTGCTTTCAGTCTTGAACCTCAACGAGGCGAAGGTTATGGCGAATCCGAAGGTGAAGAAGCTTATCGAGACTAAAAACCTTTTGGAGAAGCGGATAAGCCTCTTTGATCGACGTATGGAGAGCCTTATGAGGGATTCTATCTGTGCAAACCCAACGATAATGGTATTTAACGAGATTCAAGAGGGAGCCACGCTGAAATTCTTCGGTGCACCGTACCATGTGCGAAGTGTGCGGAGGCATGTGAAGTTTATCTTTGATCCGGTGAATCTGGTTGTGGATTATCAACCTCTATCTTGAAAAAAACATTTTCCATTTCCGTCACTGCGGCCTACGAGCCGCAGTCCAGATCTATTAATTCTGGATTGCGGATCAAGTCCGCAATGACGCAGTCGGAGATATCATGTCGCTTGTTAACCAGATAATAGACGATCTCAACTCTTTCGCAAACGAGACTTTTGCGAAACATCATGCAAAGTTCTTTCAAACACAGGCTGGCGGCTACGGCGAAGGGGATAAATTTATCGGGCTTCGTGTGCCGCAAACTCGTGCTGTAGCCAAAAAATATTTCAAAGTAGCCCAACGTAGCGATATCGAAACACTCCTATCGTCCGAGATTCATGAGATACGCCTCTGTGCGCTAGAAATCTTAGTGCATAAAATGAAAAAAGCTGATAATCTAGAGACTGAATCCGAAATATACGACATATATATTAAGAATCTTGCTGCGCTGAATAATTGGGATCTGGTAGATCTATCGGCACCCAATATCTCTGGCAGATTCTGGTACGATAGCGGCGATACAGGTGAACTATGGCGGCTTGCACGCTCTGGTAACCTATGGCATATGCGAGTTGCAATTATATCAAACTACTACTTTATAAAGAGAGAGCAGTTTGCGATTATTCTCGAGCTATCAAAGTATATGATAACGAATAATATCGATCACGATCTGATTCAGAAGGCGTACGGCTGGATGCTTCGAGAGGCTGGCAAGATGGATAAGACTGTACTTATAGCCTTTCTGGATGAGTATGCTGGCAAAATGCCCCGAACGGCGTTGCGATATAGCATAGAGAAGCTCTCTGACGAGGAACCGCGCCACTATATGGGGAGAAGATGAACACCTTTGGCAATAATTTTGCTATAACTACCTTTGGAGAGTCGCACGGTGCGGCGATCGGTGTCGTTGTGGATGGCTGTCCATCGGGGATAGAGCTATCGGAGGACGATATAAACCTCGATCTGGCACGTCGTGCGCCCTCTGGATCTGTCTCCTCCACCACACGCAGGGAGGCTGATCTGGCGCAGATCGTATCTGGTGTATATAATGGGCGTACCACTGGCACCCCGATCACGATACTGATACAGAATACCGACGTGCGCTCAACTGATTACGATAAATTTGCGAAGATATTCCGCCCTGGCCATGCCGATTTTACCTATCATCATAAGTATGGTAATAGGGATCATCGAGGCGGCGGCAGAGCCTCGGGCAGAGAGACGGCGGCACGGGTCGCCGCTGGTGCTGTGGCAAAAAAATATCTACAGTCGATCTCTAAGATCGACATATTCGGATATGTGACTCTGGCTGGCGATAAAAAAGCGACATCATTCGATAGAGATTTTATAGATAGCAACCCCTTCCGCACCGCCGATAGAGAGATGGCGGCTGATTTAGAGGGATATCTTGCAGGTATTCGAGCGGAGGGGAACTCTGTCGGTGGAGTGGTCGAGCTCTGTATCGATGGCACGCCGATCGGGCTTGGTGAACCTGTTTTTGATAAACTAGACGCAAGGCTTGCCTATGCGTTTATGGGGATCCCTGCCGTTAAAGGTGTGGAGATCGGCGATGGTTTTGCCGTAGCAGGACTGCGTGGTAGCGAAAATAACGATCAGATAACGTCTACAGGCTTTCTATCGAATCATGCTGGCGGCGTATTGGGTGGAATATCCACAGGGCAGCGAATTTTTGCTCGCATAGCGGTGAAACCTACCCCTAGTATCGCTATCCCACAGCGTAGTATCGATCTGGATGGCAATGAGCTTGATATAACGGTTGGCGGACGGCACGACGTGTTTATTGCGCCTAGGATTGTGCCTGTGGTAGAGGCGATGGCTTATATTGTTCTGGCTGACTTTTGGAGAATTTATGCGTAAAATTTTACTTGCACTATCACTACTCCTCTTCGCAAGTTGCGGCTCTGATATGGATAAGGTGAACGAGCATAGGCTATCGTTCCACTACGGTGGCGGCACTGATCGTGTAGACACCGTTGTACTGCGCCGTGGCTCTATCTTTGGCACAGGCAATATCCCCGACGCTACGCAGGCAGGGCTTCCGTACGACTTTATCGGATGGTTCACCACTGATAACTCTAAATTCAATGCAGACGCTCCAATCTTTAAAGATATAGATCTATACGGCATGTGGGAGGTTACGGTATCGTTCGATCCTAATGGCGGCGCAGATATTTTGCCTAAGAAGGTGCTATACGGCAATCCTATCGGCTCTATGGAGCCAGCAGTTAACGGTAGCAATGAGTTTTTACACTGGAAGGATAGCAGCTCTGGCAAGATATACACTCCGCAGACGATCTTAACAGACAATGTCGACCTAAAGGCGGTGTATGCATACTATCTCACATTCTACCCTGAAAATGGCGACGTTGAGGCGGTTGTGAAGGTGGCAGAGGGGGATACCGTAGATAGCTCGCTGCTTCCAAAGCCTACGAATGGCACAAGACCGTTTATGGAGTGGAACACCGCCGCAGATGGCACTGGCGATAAGTTTGATATAGGTGACCCTATCAGTGTGAGCGAGAGCTACTACGCAGTGTGGTACGGCGGCACCTATCCGATAAAGATAACAAATGTAGAGGGGCTTAGGGCGATGGAGCTAGATCTGACGCTAAACTACGCCCTATCAGACGATATAGACCTTGAAGGTGCTGACTGGTCGCCTATCAGTGGCACATATTCAGGTATCTTCGATGGAAATAATCATATCATAACAGGTCTATATATAAACAAATCAGATCTCGATAATGTGGGACTCTTCAGCACACTGTCTGGTACAGTTAAAGATCTCGGTTTAGTGATAAATAGCGTGACAGGCAGGGATAGTGTTGGTGGTATCGCTGGAACGCTAGCGGCTACAGGCATTATTCAGAAAAGTTACGTCACGATGGGTAAAATAGGCGGTAGAGATAATATTGGCGGTATTGTGGGTAGTGCAAATGGCAGGATTGCCGATAGCTTTGCCACCTCTGATATCACTGGCGCAAATAATATTGGCGGTATCTCGGGAACAATATCCGCAACTGGCGGTATTGCTAATGTGATAGCAACTGGCGACGTTTCCGCTTCGGTAGGTGGTGCTGGAGGGGTAACAGGCTCTAGCGCAGGTATTGTATCGCAGGTGGTGGCGGCTAATTCAGAGGTGACAAGCGCAGGGGCTATCGTGTCTGATAGAACGCCTGGCGATCTATACGATGTTGTAACGTACACAAATCTTGGGTGGACGTTTGATAACTCTGGCTGGAAGATCCCTACTGGCGGCGGATATCCGATATTAAGCTGGAAAGATAAGCACGCTGTAGCGTTTATCAATGGTAGCGAGATCGTTACCGCTATTGTAAACGATGAGGGCTCAACAGTAGCCCCAGCAGATCCTATATCTGCGAATATTCAGGAGAGCTTCTTTGGATGGAATAGCTCTCTCGATGGAGAAGTGGCGTTTACGCCAGATCTAAAATATTACACTGATCAGCATTTCTATGCGATATGGGATGGCGATGGCGCAAGTACTACATATCCGAAGATCGTATCTACGATGGATGAGCTACAAAACATTGCGCTGGATAAGCATTACAGACTTATTGATAATATAACACTAACGGCCGCTTGGACGCCGATCGGCAGTATCGACCCATTTATTGGCACCTTCGATGGCAGAGGGCATACAGTATCAGGGCTTTCGATTCGCTCAAATGCTACAACGTTGGGATTATTTGGTATATTAGGGAGTGCTTCTACCGCTAGCAAGGTGTTCGACCTAAAGATCGGTGACGCTGATCTCTCTGGTGGTGGCAGTTTAGGGATCTTGGCAGGATATGTGGTGAACGGCGAGATTGAGCGGTGTGAGGTATCGGGTACGATATCGGGCGTTGCTGATATATCAAGCGATGTTGGCGGCGTTGTGGGCAAGATAGATTCTGGATTCATCAGAGATACACTCTCTGCGGCAACTGTATCAACGCTGAGCAACGTTGCACGTACTGGCGGCGTTACAGGATATGCGAGAGGTGGTAGCGTTATAGAGAGCTGCACCTCTACAGGCAATGTCTCTGGTATAGATGTTGTTGGTGGACTAGTCGGGCTTGCCGAGGGTGCGCTTATTAAAGGTGGCTCTGCAACAGGGACGATATCGTGCTCTGGCATGAGCTGCGGCGGATTGGTGGGGCAGCTGTTAGATGGTGCGCAGGTCGTACCTTGAGGATGGATTAATTATGAACTATATGAGAGCGATATTAATAGCTATGATGGTCTTTCTGGCGGCGTGTTCATCATCTGATCCATCCAAACCGATGGACGCACTGCATGAGACGAAAGTTTACTTTCATTATGGCGGCGGCTCCGACGTTGTGGATATTATCACCGTTCGCTCTGGACGAGCTATAGATCCTGCAATGATTCCAGCGAACCCGACTAACCCTAATCTTGATTTTATCGAATGGCTTGATATAGATGATGATCCGTTTGCACTTGATAGCGAGATCGCTATGGAGACGCACGTATACGGCAGCTGGCGTGCAACTATTAGCTTCGATTCCAAAGGTGGAACAGACGCCTCTGGTAGAGTAGTAGAGTATAACGACGCTATCGGCAGTTTGCCCACTCCAACAAAGAGTGGCTACAGCTTTGTCGGCTGGGCAAACGACCTTGGCGTTATCTATAACTCCGAGACGATCGTACAGGCGCATACCGTACTATCTGCGGTGTGGGGGCATAGACTCACATTTATATATAATGATGGTGTTAACGATATTACTGTAGAGGTGCTGGCGGAGGATGGGGTACCTATCGATGAATCTCTTATCCCAACTCCCACAAATGGTGCACGAGTGGCTGTTGGCTGGAATAGTATGGCAGATGGCTCTGGAGTTGTCTTTAATAAGGGCACTCCGATCGTGGCTGACGAGACGTACTATGCTATATGGGGATATTTAGTTACATTTGATTCTGATAACGGCGCAGATCTGATAGTCCTACCTGCCGACAGTGGCGACCGAGTGTCGCAGCTTCCTGCCGCACCAACGAAAGATGGATTCGTATTCATCGAGTGGAACGACGCTGGTGGCGCACTATTTGATCAAAATACCATCATCACTGGCGATACAACCGTGAAGGCGGTCTGGGGATATACCGTTACCTTTAAACCGCTAAACGACGAAGCTGATACGCTTGTTAACGCCAAGATCGGCTCCTCAATATCCGCAGTAGCGGCTCCTACAAAGGCTGGCACAGTATTCGGCGGCTGGAGAGATACAGCTACTGCAACTATCTATCAGGTAGGCGATAGCATAATCGTTAACTCTAATATGACCTTAAACGCTATATGGACGGTAACACTCTATTATGTAGAGATTGACATCAACGGTGCTGTTATGAATACCCCCTCTGTAGCTGTAGAGATAGAGAAACCTATTGGCACGCTTCACACACCTGCGCCATATCCACCATTTGTATTTAAAGAGTGGAACAGTTCGCAAGATGGCACAGGGAGTGTATTGCAACCTACCGATATTATCGCTGTAGATACTCCGTACTATACGATCTGGTACGGAAGCGTGCGAAATCCTAAGGAGATCTGGACAGAGGCTGATCTATTTGCGATGAGACAGGAGATAATAGATAATCCAGGTGTAGCAGCGCATTACAAGCTGATGGCTGATATAGATCTTACACAAAATTGGACACCCTCTGGCACCTTTACAGGCACCTTCGACGGAAACTATTATGAGCTTAGAGGGCTCTCTGGTGGACTATTTGAGAGTATATCAGGGGCAGATGACGCTA
This sequence comes from Deferribacteraceae bacterium, assembly GCA_031285415.1. Taxonomy (GTDB): domain Bacteria; phylum Chrysiogenota; class Deferribacteres; order Deferribacterales; family JAISNW01; genus JAITWF01. The sequence goes on along the minus strand of JAITWF010000042.1, from coordinate 2,977 downwards.
CCGAGGTGGTGAAGAATCTTGGCATAGTAGGGAGTTCAGCTAGTGGGACGGTCAACGTCGGCGGTATCGCTGGTACGCTTGATAGAGGGGTGATCTCTGGCTCCTACGTTGTGGGCGGCGTTATTAAAGGAGTAAGCTACGTCGGCGGTATCGTAGGGGTTAATAGAGGAACGATTAAAAACTGCTTCACTACATCGGATATTATAGCCGACAACTATGCTGGTGGCATTGCAGGGCTGATGGACGATACCACTGGCACCGTAGCCACTATATTAAATACATACGCCTCTGGTAATATCACCGCTACGGTAAAGTCGGCAGCAGGGCTAGTTGGGCATTATGCAAAGGGGGTTACGCTTGAATCCTCTGTTGCATTGAATAAAAGCATAGTCTCCGCTAGCTATAATAATAGAATCATAGCAGAGGGGGGCGTTGGTGGCACCAGCGGCACAGTTGGTAACGTTAGTAATAACTTTGCACTTGATAATATAGAGATCTGCGCCGATGGCGTTGCCCATATTAACCTTGCAGGAAGTTCGATAACTCAAGCGGAGGCGGAGAGCGAGGTTACATACACAGCCGCAGGGTGGATCTTCGGGGTTGGTAGCTGGACAATGCCAGCTGGCGGCGGCTACCCGATATTTGATTGGAAAAAGAGCAATGTTGTTGATTTTATTGATGATGGTGTACTGATACAAAGGCAGTACATTGCTACTGGCGAGACAGCTACCCCTCCGACTGTACCTGATGTGCAGTGGAGTGAATCGTCGTTTGTGATAACTGAAGATACCTCATTCTACGCAATCCGTGATGGCGATGGCACAGCCGAGGCGACACCCAAGATAATAAACAACGCCGCAGAGCTTGCCGCTATAAACTTGAATGGACATTACAAACTTATCGGTGATATAGATCTCGCAGGAGTTAACTGGACACCGATCGGCACTAATGCTCCATTTACAGGCACCTTCGATGGCGCAGGATTTACGATAAGAGGGCTATCGGTTAATAGCAATAACTATGCAGGGCTTTTCGGCAATATCGGCAGTGGCGCAAAGATTCGTAACTTAAACGTTGATTCGGCGGCTATCGCAGGCACTGCAAATGCTGGAATAATAGCAGGGATTGTGGTTGGCGGTTTGATAGATGGCTGTACAGTCTCTGGCACTGTAGCTGGCAACGGTGGGGCGACTGGCGGTATCGCTGGCGAACTATCAAATGCAACTATCCAGAATAGCAGCTCAAATGCTATCGTCTCCAATAGTAGCCCATTAGGCACTGGCGGAGTGGTGGGGGTAGCGACAAATAGCACAATAAAGGCAACATCATCTCATAATAACGTATCAGGAGAGGTTACCGTTGGTGGTATAGTAGGGATAATGGACGGCTCAAACGTTATCAATAGTATGTTTTCAGCAGATGTAATCTGTGCAAATAGCTACTGCGGCGGTATAGTGGGGCAGATGTTGCCAAATTCTGCGGTACAGAATAACTTTTCAGATGATATAATAGTGACAGCGTTGGCGACATATGGAGAGGTAGTAGGGCATGTTGCCGATGGTAGCGTCGATGGAAATGCCGTCAGGAACTTTAAAGGGAGCGTTGTTGGCAGCAGTAGCGGCACCGTTAGTCAGTTAGGGAATATTACTGCTGGCGATTTTACAAAGAAGTCAACGTACGTAGGCTGGCTATTCGGCATGAATGCAGATAAACCGTGGTGCATGAATGAGGCGTTAGGGGAGTTGCCATATTTATACTTTGAGAGATAGAGCTTGTAATAATATGAAATTGTGATAATATATCAAGCAGGGAGAGGGAGTCTTTCGACTCCCCTTTCAGGAGCTTAAAACCACTCTAGAGTGATTCTAAGCTTCCCTAGCCAGAAGGTTAGGCGGGCGAACGCCTTCCTTCTAACTGTGCTTTGTTTACACATAAGCACCTCCCTGCTTGGATTTAGGGTGAGCTGTTAAGGCTCTCCCTATTTTTTTTGCAGAGAATTCAGCCCCCGATCTTCGACATAGTTCTAGAGAACTTCTCCTTTGAGTCGCTCTTTATACTATGCTCCGCCTCTTTCAGGCTCAAGGAGCGTATTAGTAGCTCTTTCAGTGCATTTGTATCCCTTCTGCTAGCGGCATCTGTAATATCTATCTCACTATCAGAGAGTAGACATGGGCGTATCTTTCCGTCAGAGGTAAGTCGAATTTTGTCGCAACTATTGCAGAAATGCTCCGACATCGGTGTAATAATTCCGATAGTAGCACCATTCGAGAGTTTATAGTTCTTTGCTGGTCCTGCACCAGCTTTATGTGGGAGTGGCTCCGCTTCGTATCGATCTGTTATAATCTTCAAGATCTCTGCACCGTAGATGATATTATCCTTTTTCCAATCGGCAGAGTTGCCGATCGGCATAAACTCTATAAACCGCACTATGACATTCTTTTCTGCGGCAAATTCACAAAAATCAAGGATCTCATCATCGTTAAATCCACGTATCGCTACGGCATTTACCTTTATTGGGGCGAAGCCAAGCTGTATCGCCTCTTCAATTCCCCTCATGGTGTTTGTATTGTCAATGCCGCCAGAGACGAAGCGGAATCGGTCGCTTTTGAGGCTATCAAGGCTGATATTTAGGCGTTTTACCCCAGAGTTGAAGATCTCCTTTGCGTAGAGCGGCAGTAGAGAGGCGTTTGTGGTTAGCGTAACCTCGTTTATCCCCTCGATAGCGTATAATTTGGCTAGGAAATATGGTAGATCTTTGCGCACAAGCGGCTCGCCGCCAGTCACTCGCACCTTATCTACACCGAGCGAGGCACATACCTCTGTGAAGAATAGGATCTCTTCGTATCGCAGAAGCTCTTCGCAGGCGATATGCTCGAAGGTCTGGCGTGGCATACAGTATTTGCACCGAAAGTTGCATCGATCGGTGACTGATATGCGTAAATATTTTATATCTCTGCCAAATTTGTCTGTTATCATT
>JAITWF010000114.1 GCA_031285415.1 Deferribacteraceae bacterium | reverse complement strand
CATCGCTCTCCATCTCCATAATAACTTCGCCAGCGATCTTCGGCTCCATCTCATGAAAACGATCAACTATATCGTTGTCCTCCATCGCAAGGAGGATCTCGCCGATCTTCGCCCGATCGTTTAGAAATGCCCATATCCGCTTTCGATCTATGTCCTGTAAATGATTTATAATAAAGGCGATATCTGCTGGATGAAGCTTGTTTAGAGTTTTATACATAGGTCCACGGGCGTTGCGTCGAATCAGCTTTTTAACATTTTCAAGCTTTACCCGTAGAGATGCATTTTCCATTTATAGCCCTTGGATTCTCAAGTATTCATCTTTGGTAGCCCAATCCTCACGCACCTTCACGGTGAGATCGAGGCGCACCTTCACGCCGAAGAACTTCTCCAGATCTTTACGAGCCTTCGTGCCGATCTCTTTCAGCATTGTGGCACCTTTGCCGATAACGATCCCCTTCTGGCTATCACGAGAGACGATGATTGAGGCGATTATATTCATCTTGCCATCGGCGGTATCCTCGACCTTCTCGGTCTCCACAAGGATATCGTACGGTACCTCCTGCTGCAACATCTCAAATGCCTGCTCACGGATGAACTCTGCTATAAGGAAATGCTCTGGCTGTGTGGTGATCTCTTCGCTATCGTACACCGCCTGCGCCTCTGGAAGCTCCGCCGCAATCAGCTCCTCGAGCTTCTCAAGGTTTAGCCTCTGCTTCGCCGATGTAGGGATAATCTCTTTAAAATCCGCCATCTTCGAGAGCCTTTCCGCCGCTTTATAGAGATCCTCTTTGCTACGATTATCCGCCTTGGTAAGGACGAGGATCATCGGCGCACCGCTCTCTTTAGCTTTATCTAAAAGCCCTTGAAACATTGCTCCGCCTCGCTCTGTAGGGTCGGCTAAGATACACACAAGATCCACCGAAAGGATAACCTCCTCTGCCTGCTGCACCATTGCACGGTTCAGCTTCCCTCTACCAGCGTGGTATCCGGGGGTGTCGACGAAGATAATCTGGTGGCTGTCGGTCGTTTTGATTCCATGGATTGCGTTGCGTGTGGTCTGAGGTTTCCCCGATGTGATCGAGACCTTCTCACCCAATAGGGCGTTCAGGAGGGTCGATTTACCTGCATTCGGTAACCCTGCCAGTGCAACTAATCCGCATTTAAATGTTTGACTACTCATAGATAAGACTTTCTACGATCTAGAGAAAAATAGCAAGTGTTTTTAATTACTTTTCGCCACAGCCTCTTTCACCTCTGCAATAATCCGCTTAGCCCCTCTAAGGTTCATCCCCACCATAGTAGCAACCATCAACATATCTTTCTCTGTAGGATTCTTCCCCTCACCTGCTATCGTCGTGGCATGTTCGCCACCCATCCCTGCGGCATATACGAGATCATACGCTGGCGACACCTGCCATCTGCCATCATCGTACAGGAATGAGAAGTTCTTTGCATGATCATCTCTATTATGAATAAATACGTTGAAACACATCAGACGAAAGAGTTTATCCACCTCGCTATAGTCACGAGTGAGATTCAGTGCGCCCCTTAGCAAATCTGTGTAATCAAGAGTGGGAAACCTATGGCTAGCATCTAAAAGTGCCGAAGCCGACAGCATATGCACCTTCGAGCCATCCGCCTTGCGATCAAAGCGTTTTACGCCAAAGAACTTCCGCTCGAATAAACGAGTCTCTGGCATATCAAGCCCAGCAAGCCTCGCCATCTTTGAGTAGCGATACTCTTCTCTGCCAACATTTTTAGGATCTTCACCCGATCTAAACTTGATAAGCCAATCAACGCCAGCGATATTAACAAGCACCTTCGGGCGTGCGCCGCCAGAGGAGCCGCCAGCCTTTACAAGCTCCTCCAGATTGCCATCGTACTTGTCATTCAAGATCGCCTCTGCCTCCCTAGCGAGGCTATTCAGATCGCTTGAAACTGCTAAGTCTGCTAGCGACTCCTCAGGCTGATACTCCAACGCCCCCATGCCAGAGCTACCCACGATCGCAAGCCGATCAAGGATCGATACCTCGGCTGGGTTTATGCGCTTTTTAATCAACATGCGATCGACAAGGAGCCGACCCCACCCATCGGGCATACTATCGATGAATACGCCAAAGTTGCCATTAAAAGGCGTTGATTTTGCTATGAAGACCTTTTTTTCAAGGGGCAGCTTGAATGGGGAGATCGAGAAACCATCTACAAGCCACTGTTCATCGTACTCAAAGGCGGCAAGACGATCAGACGTCTCCGCCACTCTCCCTACCCTCTGCCCATGGTATAGCACGTGTATGACTTTATTTCTCATTGATTATCTCATCTAAAGATTGGTAGTTTCTGCGAACGAAAAGCCTTCTGAAATCATCCTCATAGCCCAAAACGACTGATATACGGATAAGAGACGCCAGTGATATCTCGCCAGTGCGCTCAAACCGCTTTAAAGAACCTAAGCTGACTATAGATTGAGCTGCTAGAGCGGATTGCGACAATCCAGCCTCCTTTCGCCTGCTCTTCATCTGGAATGCAATCTGTTCATTTATAGTTAATATATTAGCCATAACCGCACCTTTTACCCAATTATAGTCAATATATTAGCCGTTGTCAAGTCAGATATGCTCATATCCCCTATCTGACACCTCAACATCATCCAACCAAACACCGCTACCAGAGCAGACTTTGCCTATCAAGCATGCACCATTGATAACTTTATCTAATGTAAAGGCGAGCGCATACTCTTCGCCAGAGGAGACTATGCAATCAATGTGTAGGGGCGGGGTCTGCCTGCCCAAATTTACAAGTAGCTCTCTATCTATCATAATCTTCACGCCGCTTGCCGATGCTATATGCGATAGATCTCTACCGAGTCCGTCTGATATATCGATACAGGCGGAAACCTCTCCTGTACGACCAAACTCCTCCCCTAACAGCCTCTCTGGCAACCGTTCCTGCTGATATCTGCCGAACCGCTCCAGCTCATATTTAGCCATCCCTACTGGGCGTGATAGATAGACATTATCCCCCACCTTTGCGCCATCTCTACCGATAAAGTAGTTGCCAGCTTTACCTATAATAGTAAGGCTCAAAAAAAGCCCCCCCTTGCTAGAGGTGGTATCGCCGCCGATTATATCAACATCAAAGCGAGTTGCCGCCGCACATATCGCCTCTGCAAGCTCTACTTTATTGACATAATCAGGAATCGCAACTGCCAGAAGTGCGCTATATCCGCCTGCAAGCCCACCTACTGCGGCGATATCGCTTATATTGGAGATAAATAGACGGTTTACTATAGATTGCAGACTCTCTAAACAGGTGAAGTGAACCCCCTCCACCATAATATCTTTAGCGATAACACCATCGCCATATTTCACTGCGTCGTCGCCTATTCCGTGGGGCGTTCCCACACCTTTTGACGCCGTTGCGAGCATTTTAATAAAATTAAATTCCATCGGTACACCAGCGGTTCTGATCTATAAGAGTATTCATCACCTGCTGATACGATAGAGCCTCCTTTGCAAGCTCCTCCAGCCCCTCGCCGCTACTATCTATGATAGTGCTATCAAGAACCTTCACCCAGCCTGAATCTTTGACGATACCGACCGTCTCCCCCTCTTTGATAATAGCACGCCCTGGCGTTTCATCATCAAAGACGCTGCTACCTGCAACGGCTATCCCACCAGCAATCCCTGAAAGCTCCATCACCGTAGGCATAATATCTACATGAGTGGTAATCTTCTCGAACCTGCCAGCAGCAACGTTATCGGGGGAATATATCAGTAGTGGCACATGATAATCTAATGGGAATTTAACATCCTCATACTTTCCAGCTGTATGATCGGCGGTGATTATATAGATCGTATCTTTAAACCACTCACTCTTTGACTCTGCCTCTATAAACCTACCCAAACTAAAATCGGAGTAGGCGAGTGTATTTAGATATGCGCTCTCCTCATCACGTTCGGTATTATATTCTTGATTAAATGGTGCATTTAGCTCTGGATATGGGGTATGCGTTGTTCCAGTGAATAGGATTGCGAGAAAGTTCCCCTCACCATCTATCTGTTCATTCAAAAATGCCATAGCATCGTAATCCCAGCCGAATACCGAAGATTTCGAATCGGGGTAATCGAACACGATCGGATAATCCTCCATCCCATAGTACCTTTTGAAGCCTAACGAGCGAGAGATCGCATCCATATAATATGATCGCCGTGCGGAGGTCTGCATAAATATGGTATCGTAGCCATTTTTACCAGCTATAGTGCCGATATTGCCAGTCGCCTTTATCTCAAGCCCAAATCCTAGCGAGGGGATCTCTCCAGGCACCACAGGGATTCCTGTCAGGATCGCCTGTAGTCCATCTATACTGCGCTTCTCTGGTGCGTAATGATTAACGAACAACGCCCCATTGCGGCTTAAATTGTCGAAGTTTGGAGTAACGTTAAACTTTGAACCGAGTGCACCAACGTAGTATGCACTCCAGCTCTCTAACACTATAATGACGATATTTTTCTTCGATGGTTTCCCCTCGTACCCCTTTAGTAGCGGATATTGAACTGAATTATCTATGCCAAGATTTACGCTCGCCTCATCGATAGTATACGGCGTTTTAACAGGCTTTCGTGCGTGGGAGCTATATTTATACATACTGAATATGCCATTAACTATCAGATTTCCCTGCACTGCCCCACCTCGAAAGGCGTCGATGGTGCTTATAGGCTTCGCTGTGAAGGTGCCTCTGATCATCGCAAAGGAGATCAGCACTACTAAAAAGATCTTGAGTGCGGTGAGTTTATCATATTTATCTGGTAGTTGAGATAGCTTATGCCAGAAAACTGCGCAGATAATCAGTACTACAACGATTATAAATAGCGTAGAGGCGTACTCGTTTAACATACTGATGGCGAAGTCGACCTCATTCGACAGGAATTTAATCTCGTTCGCCAGATGACGTTTAACGTTGCCAAAATAGATCACATCAGTGATAAGGACTATCGCCAATATCGGATATATTGCAAAGGCTATCCACATCCACAGCCGTTTCCATTTAAAGGGAAATACGATCATTAAGGCGATCACGCCGAACGGTATCATAATCACGGCGGCGTCGAAGCGCACCCCCTCGATAAATGCCATTGCGACTTCGCTAGCAGATAGTGAGGCGAAATATTCAGGGTACATCGTGTATAGAAGTAGGCGTGCGCAAGAACAGATTAAAAATGCGATACCTACAACGATAATTGCTACTGTAGATCGCTTCATTTCAGATAGCCGTATCCACGCCCCATATCGATCTCCTCGAGCGTGTAGTTATTAAGCGACTCCAGAAGCTTGCGAGCGAATATATTATTCACCTGATGACCAGATTTTTTGGCTAAAATATGCCCCTTCATCCGATACCCCACCAGCGACACATCGCCTAATAGGTCTAAGATCTTGTGGCTTACAAACTCATCTTTATGCCGAAGTCCTTCAGGGTTGAGGATTCCATCTTTATCATCCAACACTATCGCATTCTCCATCGAGCCACCCTTTGCAAGCCCCATCTTCCAGAGAGCCTCTACCTCCGATCTAAATCCGAAGGTGCGAGAGTTTGCCACAGTATTGCGATAGACCGTTGGCGATAGATCTAACGTGAGGATCTGGTGCTGAATGGCGGCGTGAGGGTATTCGATCTCAAAGGTGATCGTTAGCCCAGAGGAGGGGCTACCAAGCACGACCTTCTCATCCTTCTCCACAAGCACATCTCGACTGATACAGAGATATTTGCGCTTCACCTCTAGCTGCACAATCCCAACGCTATCGATCAGATCGACTATCGGGGCGGCGCTGCCATCTAATATCGGAATCTCTGGCCCCTCGACCTTAATATATACATTATCCACCCCAAGCCCATAGAGTGCGGAGACGAGGTGTTCTATAGTGCTGATAGGGAAATCTCCACACGATATCGTTGTAGCAAGCTGTGTAGAGGTGACGTTAAATGGAGTTATACGTACAAAGGGGCAGTTTTGCACATCTGTGCGAGCAAACTGTATACCGGTATCGGCAGGCGCTGGCATTACCGTGACAGGCATCTCCTTGCCGCTATGCAGACCCACGCCAGAAAATGAGAACTCTTTGTGTATAGTCGTTTGAAACATGCTATTAAACATGCAAGATCTGTGCCAATCGCCGTGTTTCATATTTAAAGGGATTTCTTATAAATCAAGAAGGATTGTTCTTGATTTTTTGTTTGTTATATGCAACACCTTATGGTGCAGATAGCGGTTTTTTATTAACAGCTATCCTATACTATTTTTTCAAGGTCGTGAAATGAGTTTTATTAAGTCCCTTATCCACTCTATCTTCGGGAAGAAAGAGGAGAAGAAACCATCCCAAATCGTAATCAGAGAGATCAAAACGAGCAATCCGCACCCAAAACCAGCAAAGCCTGCGCATAAACCGCAGCCAGCAGCATCGACATCTCTCAGAAAACCAGCGCCAAAGAGCGCAGAGCGTACAGAACGCCCTGAACGTGCCGAGCGCACCGAAAGAAAACCTGCTCCAAAACCTATCAGGAAGCCAGCGTTAAATACACCTCTAATAGAGGATTTCGTCCCAGAGGCATGGGACGCAGACGCACATCTGCCAGAGGCGGCAGAGGGGAAGAGCCGATTCACCGATATCGGAATCATTCCACCGCTACTCAGAGGGATATACGACACAGGCTTCACCCACTGCACCGCTATTCAGGCGCAGATTATGCCACACTCATTGAAGGGGCTAGACGTCACAGGTAGAGCGCAGACAGGCACAGGCAAAACTGCCGCATTCCTTTTAACGATTTTACAGCGACTTACCCTTAATAAACCTGTACAGCCACGCAAATATGGCGCACCACGAGCCCTCATCATGGCACCTACTCGCGAACTCGTTATGCAGATCGAAAAGGACGCTCGTGAGCTAGGCGCACACACAGGCGCACGAATCTTAGCAGTTTTTGGCGGTATGGATTACGATAAACAGAGGGACGCACTCGAAAGCGACTACGTTGATATCGTTATAGCTACTCCAGGCAGGATCCTAGATTACTACAAACAGCGTGCTATCTATATGGATAGAGTCGAGATATTGGTACTCGATGAAGCCGATCGCATGCTCGATATGGGATTCCTCCCCGATATGCGAAAAATTATCAACGCAATACCTGCAAAGAACGATCGCCAGACGATGTTGTTCAGCGCTACACTCACCCCCGAAATTGCTACGCTCGCCGCTCTATGGACGAACGACCCGATCAAGGTTGAGGTCGAGCCAGAGCAGGTTACCTCCGCTAATATCGAGCAGATCGCATATATCGTATCGAAAGATGGCAAATTTCCACTTCTATACAATCTCCTCTCCAAGACGTACTCTGGCAGAGTGATCATATTCGCCAATAGAAAAGATCAGGTGCGCCGCCTGCATGAAAGACTAGAGGCGTGCGGATTTACCTCTGGCATGCTTACAGGTGACGTTACACAGCCACGCAGGATCAAAACGCTGGAGGCTCTTCGTAGCGGCAAGATTAATATTCTTGTGGCGACCGATGTTGCTGGCAGAGGGATACATGTAGAGAATGTTGAGGCGGTATTCAACTATACCCTGCCAGACGATCCAGATGATTACGTTCACCGTATAGGGCGTACAGGGCGTGCAGGCTCGAAGGGTGTGTCGATAGCGTTCGCCTCCGAAGAGGATTCTTACGTGCTACCGAATATTGAAGCATATATAAAAGAGGCATTAAACTATATCACTCCTGACGATGAGCTTATGGCACCACTTCCAGAGGAGATGTTAGCCAAGATTAAGGCTCGCAAACGTTCATCAGGCTCTAGCAGACCGATGGACAGGACTCGGAAATTTAGAAAATGAAAAAATCCCCTAACACCCTCCCCTTGAGGGAGGGTCGAAAAAATGAAAATTTTTTCGGGGAGGGGTCGCAAGGGAGCAACCCCCCACCGGAGCAGAGGCTCCGACTCCCCCTCAAGGGGGGAGTGCTCTTGGATCTAGCTCTCTGTATCGTGGCGGCAAGCTTACTCTTAGCCGCTACGCCAGGCTTTGATCTATGGGTATGCGCATTTTTAGCCTTTGCACTGATCGCATATATATTTGATCGTGGCAAGATCAAGCCGTATAAATCAGCCTTTCTGATCGGGTTTATCTACTATACTGTCGGTGCGTCGTGGATCTCTGTACCGATGACGCTATTTGGTGGTGCGCCAGAGATCGCTAGCGCAGGGCTTGTGCTATTCACTGGAGTCGTTACAGCACTCTGGTTCTGGGTTCCGTACGGATATGTTATCGGACGCACAAACAGCACCCTTCTAGGCGGTATCGTATTCATAGCGCTCGAGATGATGAAGGGAAAGTATCTGTTTGGCGGGCTTCCGTGGCTCAATATCGGGCTTACGCAGGTTAGCAACAAGCCTGCGCTACAGATAGTGTCGATAATCGGCGAACATGGGCTATCGCTCCTTGTGATCCTTATCGGCGGTTATCTCTATAAAGTCATCAAATTAAAACTCAATAAAGAGCAATTTTCAAAGGAGTTAGGCGTCGTCTTAGGCTTGCTGCTATTGACCTTCGGATTCGGTGGTTTAAAGCTTATCCTAAACGACCCACAAACACCCACCCACACCGCAAGGCTAGTGCAGACTGGCATATTGCAGGAGGATAAATGGGATCGCTCCAAACGTGCGCAGGTGCTAGCAGATCTTGTCTCTCGAGTAGACGAGGCTGGCAGTGCGCAGGGTGATTACGATCTAATGGTGCTTCCAGAGTCATCATTCACAGCGAACCCCTTTACACATGCAGATGTTAGCGCACTTGTGCGGAAGGTATCGGCGGATAAGCCGCTTATATTAGGTTTCGACCGCAGAGATGAAGCCAAGAATATTTATAACACGATGGCTATCGTAAAAGAGGGCGGTATCTTGCAGAGCTACGACAAGATGAAGCTCGCACCCTTCGGCGAATACTTCCCCTTTGAGAGGCAGCTATACCCGATCCGCAGATTCTTCTTCGGCGATGGAGCACTCTTCACAGCTGGCACCACGCCGCAGATCTTCACATACGACGATATGCGCATGGCACCGCTAATCTGCTTTGAGGGGGTATTCTCCGAGCTTATCAGGGAGCGAGTCCTTATGGGGGCAAACATCCTTCTGATGATCTCAAACGACGCATGGTTCGGCAAATCGTTAGGCAGGATTCAGCACTTAGATATAGAGGTAGTTAGGGCGGTGGAGTACGGCAGGTATATGCTTCGCACTACGCAGGATGGCATTTCAGCGGTTATTAGCCCATATGGCGATAAAGAGGTTGTATTTCCTGAAAAGATGTACTATTTTAGTGATACTGGATTTTCGCTGGAGAAGCATATCACCCCCTTTGCGAGATTCGGTTATGTATGGTACGTTCTACTGATATGCGGTTACGCCATCAGATTGATGGTAAATAGGAGGAGTTCATAAATGGGAATAGGTAGCAATCAAATTTTACTGATACTATTAGTTGCGGCGTTGATCTTTGGTGCGTCGAAACTTCCACAGATAGGCGATGGCATGGGCAAAGCTATACGTAACTTCAAGAAATCTGTCAACGATGTAAATGCCGATGTAGAGGATATCACTCCACATAAAGAGATCTCGAATAACGACAAGAAAGATTCGTAGACGATTGTGAACGTTCCGAGCGTCTATAGAGGGGGCAGCGGTTTTATTTATGCCCTGCATCCGCTCGTAAAACTCTCCTTTTCGTTGGTTTT
>JAITWF010000084.1 GCA_031285415.1 Deferribacteraceae bacterium | reverse complement strand
ACCTTTACCTCGTAAAGAGCCGCCGTAGATGTGGCGGCGGCGATCTCGCCAGTAAATGCGGCTATAATATCTGTGTGATTGCTCATAAATTCTCCATACTATTGTAGCGTTAGCATAGTACAAAGATGATTTTATCGCAATAAGAAAAGAGGGGAGGGGGTGTTTTCCCTGAATGGACAGCGGTCGACAGATCGTCGTGTCATCGGAATTAAAAAAAGGGGCAGATTTACCTGCCCCCTAGTAGTAGTTATTAAGTTCCAACTTCCCAAGAGGTTAGGTACTTCTCCTGCTCGGTGGTGAGTGTATCCAGTTTGAATCCCATTGTGGTCAGCTTTGTCATTGCGATCTCCTGCTCCAGCTCTGTTGGCAGTAGGTAAACCTCATTTTTCAGCGTCTCTTTATTCTTCACAACGTATTCGCTAGATAGAGCCTGTGTAGCAAAGCTCATATCCATAACAGAGGCTGGGTGACCCTCTGCTGCGGCAAGGTTTATAAGTCTGCCCTCGCCAAGAACGTATATAACACGCCCATCAGCCATATGGTAGCCGTCGATAAAGTTGCGAACGCCCTTATCGATCTTAGTTGCCATCTTCGTGAGGTTTTTCAGGTTTATCTCTACGTCAAAGTGTCCAGAGTTGCAGATATAGCAAGAATCTTTCATCACTTTGAAGTGAACTTCATCTAGAACGTTGACGTTACCTGTTACTGTGCAGATAATATCAGCCTCTTTAGCTGCCTCTACCATCGGCATAACACGGAAACCGTCCATAGCAGCCTCGATCGCCTTCACAGGGTTGATCTCTGTCACTATAACGTTTGCGCCAAGCCCTCTTGCACGGTCAGCAAGACCTCTGCCGCACCAGCCGTAGCCAGCTACGACGAACGTTTTACCAGCAAGCAGCACGTCGGATGCTCTGATGATACCATCTATTGTAGATTGACCTGTACCGTAGCGGTTGTCAAACATATGCTTTGTCTGCACGTCGTTCACGGCGATAACAGGGAACTTTATTACGCCATCTTTTGCCATAGCCTTCAGACGGATAACGCCTGTGGTGGTCTCCTCCATGCTACCTATGATCTGGTCGTGCAGGTTAGGGTGGTTTTTCAGGATCTCGCTTACAAGGTCTGCACCGTCGTCCATTGTGATATGTGGGTTATGTGCGATACCAGCGGATAGGTGTTTGTAATATGTGTCGTTATCCTCACCTTTGATTGCGAATACTGGGATCTTGAACTCCTCTACAAGGCTTGCTGCAACGTCATCCTGTGTAGAGAGTGGGTTAGAGGCAACGAGTACGCACTCTGCGCCGCCAGCCTGTAGGGTGCGCATAAGGTTTGCAGTCTCTGCCGTAACGTGTAGGCAGCAAGACATGCGTAAGCCTGTAAACGGCTTCTCTTTAGCAAATCTCTCACGGATAGCAGCAAGAACTGGCATATCTTTGTCTGCCCATAGTATACGTTTGGTGCCTGCGGCTGCAAGGCTCTTGTCTTTAATATCAAAGTTCATCTTATTATGCTCCAAGTTTTTTTTACGGGTGGGATCAGGATCCCCCCGTATTCCCCCAAAATAGGGTTATCTCTCCGAAAAAGCGTGGTTTTTCTGAGAGATGTTCGGAATTATGCTCCGAGTTTACCAGCTTTCTCACGGATGAGGTCAGCTTTATTTGTTTGTTCCCAAGGGAATTCGGCTCTGCCGAAGTGTCCGTATGCTGCGGTCTTTCTGAACATTGGCTTGCGAAGATCTAGCTCTGTGATTATCCCTTTTGGGGTTAGATCAAATATAGATTCAACGATCTTCTCGATCTCATTCTCTGGGATTCTGCCAGTGCCGAAGGTGTTTACACTAATAGATACTGGCTGTGCAACGCCTATTGCGTATGCAAGTTGAAGCTCGCATCTATCAGCGATTCCAGAGGCAACGATATTCTTTGCCACCCAGCGAGCAGCGTATGCCGCAGAGCGGTCAACTTTGGTTGCATCTTTGCCTGAGAAGGCTCCGCCGCCGTGTCTACCAGAGCCGCCGTAGGTGTCTACGATAATCTTGCGACCTGTAAGACCGCAATCCCCCATAGGCCCACCGACAACGAATCTGCCAGTCGGGTTAATATGGTATTTGATAGCTTTTTCATCCAACAAGTTTTGCGGAAGGATCGGCTTTATAACCTGCTCTACGATGTCATGACGAAGCGTTTCAGTTGCTACCTCCTCTTTGTGTTGGGAGGATACCACAACGGTGTCAACTCTGATCGGTGTATGTCCTTCGTATTCGATGGTAACCTGTGTTTTGCCGTCTGGACATAGGTAGTCTAGCGTGCCATCTTTGCGAAGTTTAGTTAGCTGCAAGCCTAGTTTATGTGCTAGCATGATTGGAAGGGGCATAAGCTCTTCGGTTTCATTGCAGGCAAATCCAAACATTAATCCTTGGTCGCCTGCGCCGCCAGTGTCGACACCCATAGCGATGTCTGGCGATTGTTTGTTAATAGCGGAGATCACTCCGCAGGTCTCTGAATCAAAACCGAATTTTGCTCTTGTGTAGCCGATGTCATGGATAGTTTTGCGAACTATTCCAGGGATATCCACGACAGCACGGGATGTAATCTCTCCCGACACAACGCACAAACCCGTTGTGAGAAGGGTCTCACACGCCACTCGGCTGAATGGATCTTGTTCTAACATCGAATCAAGTATCGAGTCAGACACTTGATCGGCCATCTTGTCAGGGTGTCCCTCCGTGACAGATTCAGATGTGAACAGATAGGCAGTTGGTTTCATAATCACTCCGATAATTTATTTTCCGTAATTATCTGCTGCATGCGATCTTTGCCTCGCAGCTTGATAACTTTCAATTCTTTAATCCGTGTCTCCACCTCTGGTGGAAAGTATTTTAGGCTATATAAGGCCTCTAGATCTTGCTCCAACGATATATGCTCATCATATAGACGCTTAAATTCGCTATTAGTTCTAATTAACTCTTCGACGTCGGTATCAAGCATATCCATCCTCTAAATATTATTAAACGCACACCAGCTATAAATCGGTTTAGATTGATGTAGCGCAAGGCGGCTTTTTGAAACTAAACCGCAGTGTACTTGCTGGTACATGAGGATTTAGTTTTAAAAAATAACGCAGCGATACGCAATATAAACCGATTTACTTTACCTTTTTAGTCATCTGTATGGCATCCTTGCCAGCACCATAATAGTTTGCAATCGTGCGAGTTTTTTTAAATGAGAATTTCTCGTAAACGTGTATTGCAATGGTATTCTTCTGGTCCACTTCTATATTCCAGCTCTTAACGTCTGGATAGCTATCCATAACCTTTTTAAGTAGGAAGGAACCGATCCCATTTTTGCGCCATCCTTTATCGACGGCAAGCATAACGATCTCGCCCTCATCCTTTATTACCCATACGATCAGATATGCCACAGGCATTCTATCACGCACGAATAGATAGGTATGCGAGTAATCCTTCATAAATTCAGCTTCAAAGGAGGCAACCGACCATGGCGACTCAAATGAACGCTGAGATATGCCCACAAGCGTTGATATATCGCTAGACGAGGCTCTTTTTATCAAAATTTATCTCCGCTTCGGACTTCCGAACATACAGTGGGGCAGGGGGTTGCAAAAAGTTGTCAGCGCACACGTCAGAGATTGCCTCTGGCAGGGAGTGCAGCGCAAAGCTTTCGCCCACAACAACACATTTGCTATCGATTTCGCTCTTATCTACTATTATAACATCTGAAAAAATATTTTCAACAAAATTATACTGACGAATTGCATACTCATTTAATTTTAGCTTCGCCGCCACAGACACACTGTCGCTCTTTGCCAAAACTGCCGCAGCGTCTAGCGAGGATAGCCCTTTAAACTCAATATTCATCGCTGTGGCTATGCCGCCAAGGGCAGCCAGCCCGATCCGTATGCCAGTAAAGGAGCCAGGCCCTGTTATGACCACAATCTTTGAGATCTGGTCGATCTTAATATGGTTGTTAGACAGGAGATCATCCAACAGCGTGATGACGTTCTCATTCATCTTGCCGCCAACATCGAATGACGCAGTGCCGACAAGCCTTCTATTACCCTCAACATCTGTCGCAAGTGCAAAGGATAGAAAACGAGAGGAGCTATCAACGCATAAAATCATAGGATAATATACTTTATAGTTATTGAGGGGTCAATCTTTTTTATCACACCAATAAAAAAAGCGACCCATACCGAGCCGCCTTTTCAATACAAAGAATCAGTAAATATTACTTTACTTTCTCTTTGAAAAGCTTGCCTGCTGTGAATTTTGGAGTCTTTTTAGCAGGTATCTCGATAGATTTGCCAGTTTGTGGGTTTCTACCTGTACGAGCCGCACGCTTCGTTACTTTGAAAGAGCCAAAGCCTACAAGTGTAACTGAATCTCCCTTCTTCAGACTCTCCATAACGCTCTCAATGATAGCGTCCACCGCTGCAAGAGTGTCCTTCTTTGTTAGATCAGCTTTCTTGGCAACCTTGTCGACTAGTTCCTGTTTGTTCATCTTCACAACCTCCTAAGGATAATTAGATTTAGCTATTTAGCACGTTTATTTCAACTAAGCTAGTAAAAAATGATTGAAATTCTACTTTTTAAGTAAATGCTTGTATTTTGCGAAGGGGTGTATTAAAATGGTGGGGTATTTTATTGAGGGTGTATAAATGTATAAAATTATAAGTAAGAAGCCCCTTTCAGAGCTTGTGGAGCTGATGGTTATCGAGGCTCCAAACGTCGCTCGTGCCTGCCAACCAGGGCAGTTTGTGATGGTTGGGGTAGAGGAGGATGGCGAACGTATCCCTCTGACGATACAAGATTACGATCGTGAAAAGAGTACGATTAATATCATATATCAGGTGGTCGGATATACCACTGCAAAGCTACAGCAGAAGCAGGTTGGCGAGTATCTGCCTGTATTTCTCGGCCCTCTTGGGGTGCCAGCTCACTACCCTGTGGATAAACCGAAGAGAGTAGTGGGGATAGGCGGCGGTGTAGGGATTGCGCCTCTCTTTCCGCAGATGCGCAAGCTCAAGGAGGAGGGTGCTATCGTCGACGTTATCCTTGGCGGTCGCTCTGCCGACCTTGTGATACTGAAAGAGGAGTTTGAGGCGGTTGTGGATAATGTATTCTACGCTACAAACGATGGTAGCCTCGGCATACAGGGGCTAGTGACGGATGTTTTGACGGATAAACTCTCTAAAGAGGGCTACGATCTGGTGGTCGCTATCGGCCCTGTGGTGATGATGAGGGCGGTGGTGAATGTAACGAAGCCGCTGAACGTGCCTACAGGCGTATCGCTGAACCCTCTTATGATAGATGGTACAGGGATGTGCGGCGGCTGCCGAGTGAGTATAGATGGCAAGACGAAGTTTGCATGCGTGGATGGCCCTGATTTCGATGGATTTAAAGTGGATTTTGACGAAGTTTTACGCAGGCAGTCGTTCTATAAAGATGACGAACATCTATGTAGATTAAAGGTGGCAAAGTAATGGGTAACGTACTGAATAAGATGGCTATGCCAAAACAGGCTCCAGAGGCTAGACGCAGTAACTTCAATGAGGTAGCATTCGGCTATACGCAAGAGTTGGCGTGTGAGGAGGCAGCAAGGTGTATAGAGTGTAAACATCGCCCCTGCCAATCAAACTGCCCTGTAAATATAAAGATTCCAGAGTTTATACACCATATCAAAGAGGGGAACTTTGAGGCGGCTTACGATAAGATAATAGAGGATTCCAATCTGCCAGCGATCTGTGGGCGAGTGTGTCCGCAGGAGGAGCAGTGCGAAAAAACATGCGTGCGAGGGATTAAGGGCGAAGCTGTCTCTATTGGCGCACTGGAGCGGTTTGTAGCTGATTGGTATATGGCAAACCGCCAGCCGAAGATCCCGAGTATAGAGAAGAACGGTATAAAGGTGGCTGTGATCGGTGCTGGCCCTGCTGGATTAACCTGTGCGGCAGATCTTGCTAAGATGGGGTATAGCGTTACCATATTTGAAGCGTTGCACAAAGCTGGTGGTGTATTAGGTTATGGAATACCTGAGTTTAGGCTACCTAAAGAGTTGGTAGCAAAAGAGATATCGAATTTAGAATCTATAGGGGTAAAGTTTGAGCTGAACGTTTTGGTAGGCAGGTCTGTC
>JAITWF010000073.1 GCA_031285415.1 Deferribacteraceae bacterium | reverse complement strand
AAAGGCGGTTTTCTTCGACTTTGATATAATCGTAGAGAGCTGCTCAAGTTTGTCAGCTGGCATAAGCTCTGCCATAAATCCATCTAGCGGCAGACTATCGGCGACGTACTTTGCAGCGGTATGATTATCGCCACTTAGCATATGCATACTCTTTACGCCTAGCGATCTAAGGGTTAATAGCGAATCCTTAACATTGCTGCCGATAGTATCACCAACCAATATTTTACCTATCACACGAAGGTTTACGGTGACGTAGATATATCTATTATCCATAGAATCAACCTTCCCCACCCAGATCTTATCACCATTACTCATTACATAGATACCCCTTCCTGCAACCTCTTGATAGTCGGTGTACTCCTGCGGTAGTGGTTTATTATATGCGGCAACTAGGCACCTTGCGATTGGGTGAGTTGAGTGCTGCTCCGCAATGGCGGCGTATCGTAGCACCTCTTCATCGGTAAATCCCTCCATTGCAATAAGTTCCTGCAATTTAAACTCCCCTGTAGTGAGGGTGCCAGTCTTATCGAATACAAAGCTATCGACGTGGGCGAGCGCCTCGAGGTACTGCCCACCCTTTACGAATATTCCGTTCTTCGCAGCCGCCCCGATCCCAGCAAAGAAGCTTAGCGGTACCGATATTAAAAGAGCGCATGGGCAGGAGATCACAAGGAACACAAGCGCACTATAGACCCATTCACTATAAGGCTCACTAAAGATTAGCGGTGGTACAAGGGCGATAAACGCTGCAAGGGTAACGACAGCTGGTGTATAGTACCGTGCAAAGCGAGTGATAAACTTCTCAGCTCTAGCCTTCTTAGCGTGCGACTCCTTCACCATATTTATAACTTTAGAGAATACCGTTTCGCCAAACTCCTTTGTGGTTTGGACGGATAGAAGCCCACCCATATTCACAAAGCCAGCCAACACCTCATCGCCGATCTTGACGGCACGTGGGGCTGACTCGCCCGTGAGTGCAGCGGTGTTCATCTCGGAGGTACCATCTATGATAACGCCATCTAGCGGCACTTTTTCGCCAGGAGATACACGTATAACTGTGCCAACCGTCACCTCTTGCGCAGGGGTAAGCACCCCCATAACGTCTGCCATCTCAGGGCGCACATCGAGCATAGCCTGAATCGAGCCAGTTGCTTTCTCGGAGGCTCTCTCCTGAAAGTACTCCCCCACCCTATAGAAGAGCATAACGGCAACCGCCTCTGCGTAGTAGCCCAATATAAATGCCCCAATAGAGGCGATCACCATCAGGAAGTTCTCGTCAAAGATCTCCCCCTTGCGGACGTTCCTAACGGTATTCAAAAGTATCTTATGCCCGATCAGAATATAGGCAACAATATAAATAGCTAACTCCATCTCTACACCTCATGGTTCGCAAGGTACTCTTATTTAGTTTCCTTGTCAATAAAAATGTTTACTAGGATACAATATAATAAATTGATAAAGTTCTATCGATATGTTAGATAGTTATCTATGAAAAGATATGCATACTATTCAGATTATGTCTACTATGAATCACGCCTTTGTCGCAACTCTTGGCTACTAGTAGCCGATGGCAAAGTTGAGGGGTTATCAGAGAGTGAGCCAGAGGGGTATGAGCTTCGCAGGTTTTCAAACTCTGCTATCTTCCCTGCCCTGATAAACACGCACACACACCTACCGATGACGATGTTCAGAGGGATTGCAGATGATCTATCGCTGAACGATTGGCTAACTAACCATATCTGGCCTACCGAGCGCAAGTGGCTATCGAATGAGCTTGTAAAGGATGCTGTCCTCCTTGCCGCTGCTGATATGATCACCAGTGGCGTATCGTGTGCAAACGATATGTACTTCTACGCTGGCGTTGCGATCCGCACACTATCGGAGATCGGGCTTAGAGGCACGATCGGCTGTGGCGTGGTGATGGATATAAACGCTACAAAGAGTGCTAAGGCTGATGAGTTTAAGAAGAGTGCTGATTCATTGGTAGAGATGACCAAAGATAATCCACTGATAAATATATCGATTTGCCCTCACGCCCCCTACACTGCCACCCCTGATACGTACCGAGCAGTAGTTGATTATGTGCGAGAGAAAGATATCCTGCTGCACACACACCTAGCGGAGACGGCGAGGGAGAACGATGATATCACTGCTCGCTACGGCAAACGCCCTATTGCTATAATGGACGAGGTGGGAGCATTTGATTGTAAATCGATCTTCGCCCACTGCGTACACTTAAACGATGATGAGATCGCCCTTATGGGTGCCAAAAAGGTGAATATGTCGCACTGCGCTAAGAGTAACTTGAAGCTAGGCAGTGGGATCGCCCCAATTCAAAAGCTAATAAAGGCTGGTGCGAATGTGACTATCGGTACAGATAGTGCCGCCAGCACAAACGATCAAGATATGCTATCAGAGATCAATATCGCTTCGCTACTACAGAAGGGGATCACTCAAGACGCAACCGCCCTTAATGCCCATGAAACACTTGATTGTGCCACTAAAAACGCCGCAAAAGCTCTCTATATGGATAATGTAGGTGAACTTGCTAAAGGAAAGGAGGCAGACTTCTTTGTACTCTCCTTCGAAGCACTTAGCATGCAGCCTGTATTCGATCCGATAGCCCACCTCGTATACTGCGCAAAGAAAAACGATATTACAGATATGTATGTGGCTGGCAAGCCGCTCATGATTAACAGAACTCTGACGACTATAGATGTAGAGGCTGTGAGATATAAAAGTAAAATATGGAGAGATAAATTAATATGAACAACACCTACGACACACCATTCAAAGAGAGATACGCTAGCCGTGAGATGCTCGCCCTATTCTCACCTGATAAGAAGTTTACCACATGGCGCAAGCTGTGGATCGCCCTTGCAGAGGCGGAGCAGGAGCTTGGACTTCCTATTACAGATGCACAGATTCAGCAGATGAAAGAGAATATCTCCCCTATCGATTACGATTACGCTAGAACGATGGAGAAGAAGTTTCGACACGACGTTATGGCGCACGTTCACACATACGGCTGTGCGGCTCCAGAGGCTATGCCGATTATACACCTTGGTGCTACGAGCTGCTTCGTAGGTGATAACGCCGATATTCTGATCATGCATGAGGCGCTATCAGTTGTCCATGCAAAGCTAGTAAATGTGCTTAACAACCTCAAGAAGTTTGCACTACAGTATAAAGACCTCCCTACCCTAGGGTTTACACACTTTCAGCCAGCACAGCTGACTACCGTTGGCAAACGTGCAACGCTATGGATGCAAGATCTTCTGATGGATCTCGAGAATATCGAGTTTACCATGCAGAGCCTTATGCTATTAGGTACTAAAGGCACCACAGGCACACAGGCGTCGTTCATGAGTCTATTCAATAATGATCACGAGAAGGTAAAGGCACTTGATACATTAGTGGCGAAGAAGATCGGGTTTAGCCGTGTACAGCCTGTATCTGGGCAGACCTATAGCCGCAAACAGGATAGCCGAGTGCTTGCCTCCCTTGCAGGTGTGGCGGAATCGGCACATAAATTTGCCAACGATATACGCCTTCTGGCACATCTAAAGGAGATCGAGGAGCCGTTTGAGTCTACCCAGATCGGCTCTAGCGCAATGGCATATAAACGTAACCCTATGCGTTCGGAGCGTGTCTGCTCGATCTCTCGCTATGTGATAAGTCTATCGGCAAACCCATACTACACCCACTCTACGCAGTGGTTTGAGCGCACGTTGGACGACTCTGCCAATCGTAGAATGTCGATCCCAGAGGCGTTCTTAGGGATCGATTCTATTATGGAGCTACTGATCAATATTAGCGATGGGCTAGTGGTCTACGATAAGATTATCGCAAAACGGATCGCTGGCGAACTGCCATTTATGGCGACTGAAAATGTTATTATGGAGGCTGTGAAACAGGGTGCCGACAGGCAGGATATGCATGAGCGCATTCGTGTACACTCTATTGAGGCGGCGAAACGTGTGAAGCAAGAGGGTCTTGATAATAATATGATGGAGCTAATGGCGGCGGATGATAGTATCCCACTATCGGCTTCGCAGATCGCCACCCTACTCGATCCGAAAGATTATGTGGGCAGATCGCCAGCACAGACGGCAGAGTTTGTGGCTGAATATATTGATCCAGTACTTGAAAAGAATAAGAATATATTGGGGAAGAGTGCTGATATCAAGGTCTGACCTATTTCCCCTCCCCCCAAGGGGGAGGGGAAGAACATTTCCTCGCCCTCGTTCCAGGGTGAAAAGCTCCAACGGCAGAGGCGGTATCCTCTACGATAAGCCCTGCCTCTGTCATATTCTTTCTAGCACTCTTGCCACAGGCGTACGTCACAAGCACTCCATCATCCGCAAGAAGCTCCCTTAAACGGCGGAACACCGCTACACTCCACATCTCTGGATTTTTTGATATACTGAATGGGTCGAAGTAGATTGCATCGAAATGTCCATTTATATTATATATAGCCGTTAAGGCGTCGATATTATACATCTCCATCGAAAATCTGCCCGATCTCCCCTCTTTCAGGCATTGGCGCACCGTTTGATATCCTTTAACGGGGAATAAGATATTTAGAGAGTTCACAAGCTCGATAAGGTGTGCATCCATCTCTACGCTGACGATATGCACCCTATTCGTTGAATCCACTCTGGCGGCATGTTCAAAGGTTACGGCGCAGTTATAGCCTAGTCCAAAGCATAGATCCAAGATTCGCAGATCTCTGTCTTTCGTCTTCTCTAGCACACCGCTTGACTTTACAAACTTATGCAAACTCTCTGTATAAGCTCCGATAGATTTAGCCCGATACGCCTCCGCATAGGCGAGGCTATAGAATATGATCGAGCCATCGGCGGAGGTAGTGAGCTTTTTATCTTTAAAGATTGTAGCAAGCATTATTCACCATTGGGCAGGCTATTTCTTAAACTTCTTCACCTTCAGGTCTGGCAAGCCCCTATCCTGCTGAAAATCTCTCTTCATGCGGTTAAAGTAGCCAAACTTTACATGTGGATGTTTCTTCTTTATTAAACGCAACATATTTTTGATACTTAATAGCTCATCGTGCGGTAGATTCAACGATTTAAAGAGAAGCTCTGCGTCGATATTCAGGTTTCGTGTCTGAATCAGGTCTATCTTATACTTATCCATAAATGCGATAAGTGCATCTGTTTCAGATTTTCTATCGTTCATACCAGGGATCATCAGGAGGTTTAGCGCAACGTATACCCCCCTTTCGTTTGCAATCTCGATACTGCGGCAAACATCATCGAATGTATAGTTTTTCGGTCTATAGTAGGCGTTATACGTAGATGGAATTACGCTATTCAGCGATACTCGTATGCTATCAGCCCCAGCAGCGATAACCTTTTCTACCTTTTCAGGGATACTACAGTTTGAGTTGAAGTTGATTGTCAAATTGGGAAGATTCTTGCGTATCAATGTGATAGCCTCTGCAATGTTATCCGCTGCGAGAACTGGATCCCCCTCGCACCCCTGACCAAAGCTTATGATCGGATCCTTTGCGTGCGTGGCGTGATAGCTTGCTACAGAGGCGATCTCCTCTGGCGTAGGCATAAATGAGAGCCTCGTCTGCGGACTTGGGCAGCACTCCGACTCTTGCAGAGAGATACACCCCACGCACCCTGCGTTGCACGCTGGCGAGGTTGGCATAGGGCACTCCCAACGTGGATAGAATACATTCTTCGCCGCTGTGCAGTGATACTCAAGTGCGCAGCGAGAGAGCTGTTTATATAATCTATTATCGGGAAATCGGCGCAGAAACTCCTCTACCTTGGGGGCGAACGATTCGGTGTAATCGTATAGATCTGGTCTCCAGCGAGAGTCGTCGTCCACCTTGATCGCAGGTACCACAAAGTGATCATCAAGCCAACCCACAGCGGTGTAGGCGTATAGCGGCATAACGCTATCATCTAGCTTCTTGTACGATGGCAGGAACAGCCGCAAATATGCAGGGGGGAGGAAAACGCTAACGGCGTATGAATCGGGCAGAGTCGTGAAGCCACCCATGGTCATATCAAAGCCTATCGCCTCGGTCTGCGGCATAAAGTATAGGCGAGAGTTGGCTGGAATCGGTATCAGCTCCGATTCATATGGCATAAAGTCGTATCCGCCAGAGCGCATACTCATCTTTAACTCGGGGTGATCAAAGATCTCCCCCTTAATATTCGCATAAACTAACGATGGAATTTTCATATTAATACTCTCTTTGTCGCCTCTAACACTTCATCTACTGTCGTATTCGTTACGCAGATAGGGTTCTTGCACCGTTCATGTAGGCACTTTGACTTGCAAGGGACGTCGTTCTCTAACGTTATATATCTAGGGTTGCCTGGCGGCGTCCAGCTGCTTGCTCGAGAGTTTGAGTATAGGACAATCGTTGAGCATGGCGACGCTTTGGCAATATTGGCAGGGCCGTTGTCGCACCCGATATGCAGTGTAGCTCTCTCGAAGATCCCTCGCATTCTAGCGATCCCTGAGTGTGGATACTCTGGCAACGCCCTCTGCTTCATCATCGATTGTACCTTGCGAGGATACTCCTCCTCACCGGGGCCATAGATG
>JAITWF010000044.1 GCA_031285415.1 Deferribacteraceae bacterium | reverse complement strand
AGCCTGATCGAATATAATATCGAGAATAATGCCCTCAAGGCTCAATTAGCGCAATATACCACTCAGATTGAGGATATCTCCAGCAAGATCGCCGCCCTTGACGATCTAGAGTATCGAATTAAAGATCTTGTAGCACTTCAGAAGGATAATGTGCCGCTAAAACCTGTAGCGGTGGGCGGCAAAGAGGTCGATCTTCTGCGTGAGTACTCGTCATCTGCCGCACTGAACGAGAAGAACTTCTTCTCGACACTCGATAGCACCCTACAGGAGCTTAGTTATGAGGTGCAGGAGCGTGAGTTAAACCTTTCAGAGCTTGCCGCTACACTCGAAGAGAAGCGTCTCGTTATGCAATATACCCCAACTATCGTGCCTGTACGTGGCTGGCTTTCAAGCCAATTTGGATATAGAATCTCGCCATTCTCTGGCAGACAGACCTTCCATGAGGGTGTCGATATAGCTGCTAGAAATGGTACCGATGTGCGTGCCGCCGCAAATGGCACAGTAGTATTCGCTGGCACAAAATCTGGCTACGGCAATATGGTCACGATCGACCACGGCTACGGCTACCTCACCCGATATGGGCATAACGCTGAAAATACTGTAAAACCTGGCGATAAGGTTACGAAGGGGCAGACTATAGCAAAGGTAGGAAATACTGGCAGAAGCACAGGGCCTCACGTGCATTACGAGGTGCTCGTAAACGGTATCCCCGTGAACCCATCGAAGTTTATTATCAGCGGCGAGTGATCGTTAGAAGAGATCTGAATGTGTGCCTGTACGCCATAGCGTTAGGGTATCTTCGGAGAGTTCATATATCAGTATCCAATCAGGGGCTATATGTGCATCGAAACAGCCCCTCCACTTACCTATAAGTGGATGATTTTCATAATGCTGTGGCAGTTCAGAGCCAGAAACCAATATCCTAATAAACTCTTTTAGCTTCTCCATGTCGTAATGCCGCCTCTGGCAAAGCTTTATATCTTTTTTATAACGGCTCGAATAGTAAATATTCGTAATCATATCCCTAGCTGCTCAAATAGATCGTCAACATTTGAGGCTGCATGCATATTCTTACCCTTTCGCCCATCTAGGATAGTTTTGGCTGTTACTGCATTAGGGATTAAGCTGTATTCGCCATCTGAAGCTATACGATTCAAGGTAATTCTTATCACATCTGACACTGTAAGCCCAGATTGCTTCAATATCTCTGCGGCTCTCTCCTTTATCTCTTCATCCACTCTAGCTCTAACAACAGCATTCATAATCTACCTCACAATTAATTGTAGCCCAAATGAGGCACAAGATCAATCCTCTTATACATGAAACTTCAATCCTTCAGTTGCAGCTATCTGCTTATAGACCGATTCTAGCTCCTCATAGTTTTTTATCTCCGTCGTTGCGGAGATACTAGCATACTTTGCGCCAGAGCTTAAATTTATCACAAACTCTGCCCCCTCATAGCCAGAGAAGATCCCCTTTATGGCGGTTATAAACTTCGGCTCGTTATCACCCACAATCTTGAAGGTGTAGATCACTGGAAACTCAATATAATCCTTAATATTTGACACTTTTTCTCCTTAATATAAATTTAACTGCAAGGGCGACCAAACGTCGCCCCTACACTAACGGCGCAATACTCGCTCCGTGTAGGGGTGGGGTCTGCCCACCCATTCTAATAGGTTCTCTTATACGATCTCCGTAAGACAATCATAATCGGCACAATCAGCCATACCAGATCCCATCTGCCACCGCCTGTGCCTGTCATAGAGCAACCCCAACCTGAATCAGAGCTAGAACTCTCCTCCCTATCTGGAGGTGGTAACAGATCATACCCCCCCTTATCAGGAAAAACACTAGACACTGCACACCCATATCGACACTGATTCACCTGCTCCAGAAAGGCTCCTACGTTGATCCTCCGCCCCTGCTTCACATAGTTTTTCAATTCTAGGGTATTATCGGCGCTATCGTAGAGGATATTCATCAGCTGTGCGGCAGTAAGCGTTGGATTGAGAGCCTGCCCTGCCAGTAGCACGCCTGTCACAAATGGTGCCGCCATAGAGGTACCGCTTGAGATTACAAAGCCATTATTGATGTGATCAAGGCTTAATATACGATCCCCAGGGGCTGCGATAGCCGTGGTACCGCCATAATTTGAGTACGATGACAGATTCAGCTCTTCCGACAGAGCCGCAACAGTTATAATATTATCCAAGTTGTACTCGGCTGGGTAGCTACGTGTTGAGGGGTTATCCATATCTGCCATATCGTTGCCTGCCGCCGCTACAACTATTATACCTGCCTCCTTTAACGCAGAAAACGCTCGAAACTCCGCCTCGCTCGCTCTACCGCCGCCGAAGCTCATATTCACAGCCACTATCGGCGCACCATTTGCGTACTGATTAAGAACAAATCCGATCGCCTCTATCACATCTATACTATTAAAGGTGTTTGCGGCGTCTCGTGTCGCCTTTATCGGCAGAATCCGCCCCTTACCGTAGTTTACCCCTGCTATCCCAAATGCATTATTGTTCGTAGCGGCAATTATCCCTGCCACAACGGTGCCATGCCCCTCCATATCAGTTGGGGTAATATTGAATACCGAAAGCTTATCATATATCGCACTCTCATCGAGGTCGTTGTGCCGCACAATGCCTGAATCTATAATCGCCGCAACAGGGCTTCCTGTAGCACTGCTCATCAGAGCCTCTCCGCCCTGCCAATTTATGCCGCTACTCCTTAACGCCCACTGCTCACTAAAGTGTTCATCATTCGTGGCGTATAAGTAGCGAGGGACAGACTCCTCGTAGCTATCCGCCGCCCCACTATCGACGAGCGATTCTGCCGTCTCTCTATCCACAACGTAGTAGCAGCTATCGCCAGCGCATACAGTTTTATACGGCATAGAGTATAGTTGATAGCCGTCGTTATTAATAGGCACGAGGTATTCGCTAGCACTGACTAACGTTGGAAGCAGTAAAAGTATTGTAAATAGTTTATTCACACTCATCCCTGCAATATAATCCAATTAAGGATAGTTTACAATATTAGAATAAAATGATATACATTCAGCTATGGATAATAATAGACCACTCAATGACGCTCTACTTGGAAAGAAGCTCGACCTGCTGCTATTCACTGGCAAGCTACTAATGCAGTGCAGCGCCGATAGCAACAGGATCGATCGCAATCTGCGCCGTGCTGCCGCCTCTATGGGGATCCCTGCCGACAAATTTAACATGCATATAAACTTTACCACACTAATAATAAATATAAGTGAGGGGGGCGAATCGGTCACGAAGCTTATAAAGATCCGCCAGCACGCCGTAAATATGCGTGTGCTATCGGCGATAAGCAAGATGACGTGGCGAGCAGTCCTACAAGAGTATACCCTCGATCAGTACGAGGATGAGATCCAAGAGATCTCAAAGATGAAAACGATCTACCCTCGCCCTGTCATAGTAGTCGCTGCCGCAGCAGCCTGCGCCTCGTTTGCTACACTATTTAGCTGCGACTTGCCAGCGGCAGGGATAACGTTCATAACCGTTGCGATTGCAATCTTTCTGCGGCAGGAGCTTCAGAAACGGCACCTAAATCACTATATGGTCACGGCGATCGTCGCATTCGTCGCTACAACGATCAGTGGGCTGCTGGGGCATCTAGAGCTAAGCTCCACCCCACTACAGGCTATTGCGGCGTCGGTGTTATTCCTGATCCCCGGAATACCGCTTATAAATAGCGTGGACGATATGATCGACGGATACACCATTGTAGGCGTTACAAGGGGGGTGAATGCGGCGATCCTGATCGGTTCAATCGCATTTGGAATGGTGATCGCCCTATGGCTGACAGGATATCTGAATAATATCGGTGCGGCAACTGCATATCAGAGCCATTGGGCGCAGCTTATCATATCCGCTGCCCTTGCAGCTACTGGCTTTGCGGTAATATTCAATGTGCCGTATCGTGCGCTACCGTTCTGCGCACTTTGCGGAGTGCTGGCGATTGCGATACGAAATTCGATACTAAACTATACCGAGATCGGGCTTGTATTTGCCACATTTCTCGCCGCAGTCGCTGTGGGTATTGCGGCGATCTACCTAGTACACAAGGTGCATGCGCCGATGGAGATAATCACGATCGCCCCTGTGATCCCTCTGGTGCCAGGTATGCTGATGTATAAAACGATGATAGGGCTTATTAATACCAATAGCTATACTGCGGAGCAGGTTCAACTGCTATTGAATACATTTAATAATGGGATAACGGCATTTTTGACGATGTTTGCAATCTCTCTGGGGATTGCGATACCGACGATCTTTAGTAGGCGATATCTCTCGAAGAAGGATATTGAATTTAGACGCAAATACTCTAAATAAGGAGAACTTATATGATGGACATCTACGCAAAACTCAAACTCATGGGATTAGAGTTACCCCCACCTCCGCCGCCAAACGGCTCATACGTATCTGTTAAACAGGTAGGGAATCTTATCTTCACAGCTGGCGCACTGCCAAGCCGCAACGGCGTATATATCTACACTGGCAAAGTCGGCTATGAGGTATCGCCAGAGCAGGCGCAGG
>JAITWF010000024.1 GCA_031285415.1 Deferribacteraceae bacterium | reverse complement strand
TTCCTTTCGGCGTATAGTTTGAGGAGATCTTGGGCGATCTTGGCGGCGTGGCTTCTGGCGGTTGCCTTTAATTTCGACCAGTTTGCGCTGCTAAGGCTTGCTAGCCGTGGTTTTGCATCGCCGATACCGATATATTTCTGTATCTGCGATATCCTTTCGAGCGGCACATAGAGGATCTCCTCCCCCTCATATATGATCTTGAGGTAATCCCCCTCGATATCGCCCATAGTCATATGGTGCAGACCTTTGTATATGCCGATTCCGTAATCGATGTGGACTACAAAATCGCCCTCCTCGAGGTCTGATATATGTGTGCTAAATGAATCTTTCTGTTTAGGGCGGCTTCGTCTGCGAATGAATCCGAAGATCTCCTCATCGGTAATCAACACTAGCTTGTCGGCTTCGCTGATAAACCCACCAGAGATCCTGTTGCGGTATAGGTGCAGCCCTGCGCCGATAATCTGCGATACAGAGCCGACCTCAAGAAGTGGTATCTCGTGATCTCTACAGAAATCGTTTAAAAGGGAGGTAAACCTGTCGCTCTCCATCGCTATAACGGTGGCTAGCCCTTCACTTTGTAGGAGTTTGATCTCCTTTAACGCCTGTGTGAGGGAGTAGTAGAGATTCCCCTTCTCGAATGCGAAGCGAGCCTTGACGGAGCGGTATTTGCACGGTATTGCACCCTCATCGGAGGCGCTTTCGGTGACGATGGAGATCTTCTTGGTGCTAAAATACCTCTTTATCTCTGGCATATCGATAAATGAGGCGGTAGGGTTTGGGATAGAGCTATTGGCGGATTTATCCACGATCGACACCCAAAGGCGTTCAAATAGCCCCACCCAGCTCTCCTCTAGCATAACGATATTGATACTATCGGAGATATAATCTGTAAAGGCGGCAGGTTTTGAGTATACAAGGGGTACAAGCCAGTGATGACCTGCAAATTTGCCGAAGTTATCAATATTTTCCTTTATATTATCGGGCAGATCCATTGCAGATAGCTCTTTTGAGGTGAATAAGAGCTCCGATACTGGCAGTAGCTCTATCCGCTCGACGTTGGCGGTTTTCTTCTGATTTTCGACGTTATAGGAGAAGAGCAGGTCGATCTCATCGTCGAAATATTCGATACGTATCGGCTCCTTTGCGGTGATAGGGAAGAGGTCGACTATTCCGCCACGCAGGCAAAACTCGCCAGCCCCTGTTACTACCTCTACAGGTAGGTAGCCGAGCTTGTCCAGAAGCTCCACTAGCTCCTCTTGAGGGATTATCTGCCGTATAGATAGCGTCACTATCGAATCTATGAACGACTCCGCTGGTGGCAGCTTTTTCATTATAGCATACGGAGTGGTGATGATAATTGCGTCGGCACCCTCCAATATTCGTTTAAGGGTGTGGCTACGCTGTGCCGATATATCGGGGCGAATGCGCACATCGTCAAACGGTTCGTGGAGATATTCAGGGAATGGAAGGATCTCGAGCTTATATTTATTAAAGAGGGCAAGCTCGTTACATAATAGGTCTGCCTGCCGCTGATCGGTTGCTAAGACTAGGGTAGGGGTGTTTGCAACCTTTGTCTGTGCAATAAAGTGCGCCTTAGCGGCTCCCCACGTGTTTGAATAGATAATTTGAGACATTTACAGCATCTTCCTACGATTGTGAAAATATTATAGTATCGATCGTGTCGCAGATCAGGTGGACTGCGGCGAAGTGGATCTCTTGTACTCTGATAGGGCTTTCGTGCGCTACAGATATTGTAACGTCGCATAATCCCTGTATTCCATCGCTCTCTATACCCACGAAGCCTACGGTTTTAATCTTATTCTGTGCAGCTATTCGTAGTGCACGCACAACGGTTTCACACGATTTATCGGCGGCAAACCCCCATACGATATCGGCACCTGTGGCAAGTGCGGAGATCTGCTTCTCGAATATGTCGGTATCGCACGGCGTGGCGTTGTCGTGCAGTGGGATATACGATAGATCGCTTCTAAGGGCGATCGCAGGGAGTGGTGGGCGAGAGAGGGTGCATTTATTCATAAGCATTGCTGCCGCATATTGGGCTATGAAGCCAGAGAGGGCAGAGCCGCATATATAAAGCTTTCCGCCATTTAAGAAGCAATCCGCCGCCATCTGGGCGATATTACGGATACTGTCGAGATCTAGTTTAGTTAAAAGCTTGGTGTGGTCTGTAATCTGTGATTTGATATTGTTTTCCATAGTAGATAAGTCGATAGTAGCATACCAAGAGGTGTGAGCGCAATTAAAAATGTCGTAAAAGTTATTGTATTTTGTGAATTAATCTGTTACTAATGAGAGTTGAGGGGGAGTTATTAATGAAGGGAGATTTTTTGAGTCAGATGTTTTCAACTGACATTGCAATAGATTTAGGTACCGCAAACACATTAGTATACGTAAGGGGCAAAGGGGTGGTATGCAGTGAGCCATCAGTTGTCGCTATAAATAAAAATACAAACGAAATATTGGCAGTTGGCACCGAGGCGAAAAGTATGCTTGGCAGGACTCCTGCCAATATACAGGCGATTCGCCCGATGAAAGATGGCGTTATTGCGGACTATGACATCACCGAGAAGATGCTTCGCCACTTTATCATGAAAGTTCATTCTAGACGCCCATTGGTGCGTCCACGTATGGTTATCTGTATTCCGTCTGGCGTTACGCAGGTGGAGAAGAGGGCTGTGCGTGATTCGGCTATAAATGCAGGTGCCAGAGAGGTTTATGTCGTCGAAGAGCCTATGGCAGCGGCGATTGGGGCAGGGCTTCCTATCCAAGAGCCATCGGGCAATATGGTGGTCGATATAGGCGGCGGCACCACAGAGGTTGCAATCATCTCTCTATACGGCATAGTATACGCAAACTCTGTGCGAGTTGGCGGCGACGAGATGGATGAGAGTATCGTAAACTACTTTAAACGTAAATATAGCATGCTGATCGGTACATCGACGGCGGAGCAGGTAAAGATTCGTATCGGCACTGCATATCCGCTCGATGAGGGCGTTAGCATGGAGATAAAGGGGCAAGATCAGGTAACCGGTATCCCTAAAACTCGTGAGATCACAGATGCAGAGGTTCGAGAGGCTCTTGAGGAGTCGCTCATTAAGATTGTGGACGCTGTGAAGATCGCTCTAGAGAAGACTCCGCCAGAGCTTGCTGCCGATATAGTTGGCAGAGGTATAGTGCTTACTGGTGGCGGTGCACTCCTGAAAAATCTTGATAAACGCCTCTCTGTGGAGACAGGGCTACCGATAGTGGTATCAGATGATCCATTAACGGCGGTTGCTGTCGGAACTGGTAGGGTGCTAGAACAGCTGGATCTGCTAAAACAAGTTACAGTTGATTAATATTAATGAAAAATTTGAAGCGTTATCTTATCGTAGCAGGATTTTTAATCCTGCTCGTTGTGATTCAGTTTCGTAATCCTGCAATATCAGGTCCCTATAAGGGGATACTGGGCAATCTCCTTAACCCTATAGTATATGTAGTTAGCTCTATCACTGTAACAGCCTCTGATCTGTGGCATAACTACATATGGCTTGTGGATGTTGCAGAGGAGAATGGTGAGCTTCGCAAGGAGCTTGATACACTTACTCTACAAAACGCTGTTATCTCCGAAAAACTTACCACCCTAGAAAATCTGAATAAACTCCTCAACTTTAGAGACACCTATGCGTTCACTACGACAGCGGCAAACGTTATCGGTAGAAACGTGGATGGATATATGAAGTATATCATAATCGACAGAGGTACAGCCGATGGGATCGCCGTTAACGACCCTGTGGTATCGGCAGCAGGGCTTGTGGGCAGAGTTTCAGATGTTTATCACGGCACTAGCCGAGTGGTGCTTCTATACCATCACGAAAGTAGCGTCAGCGTGATAAATAGCCGCACAAGGGCTGTCGGTATGCTAAAGGGTGATGGTCGTGGCGAGCTATATGTTGATTATTACGATAGACTAGACGTTGTAGAGAGTGGTGATCAGCTAGTTACCTCTGGCATGGGGCAGCTATACCCTAAAGGTGTAAATATCGGAACCGTTCGTGAGATTATGTCGCCCCCAACAGGGATGTTTCAGAAGCTTATAGTGGATTGTGCAGTTGATTTTTATAAGCTGGAGCAGGTTCTGGTGGTGAAGCATGATAAAAGGGAGCAGACGGAGAGATGAGACAGCTATCCCATATAACCCTCCCCTTGAGGGAGGGTCGAAGCTTTAGCTTCGGGGAGGGGTTGTGTACCCCCCACCGAATCGCTACAGGCTCTTCGACTCCCCCTCAAGGGGGGAGTGGTGATCTGTCTTGGGTGATTACATGAAATATTTTAAAGAGATCGTTCTTCATAACGAATATAGCCAAACAGCCCTCATGCTTATCTTTTGCTATGTAATATTCAACGCATTCGGCGGATTTTTAAATAAGTTTGATTATATCATAATCCTCTATATATTTATGCTTCCTAAGATACAGGATGATACGGCGTTGAAGTATGCGATAGTCTTTGGGCTATTTTACGATCTAAACTACCAGATCTTTATCGGGCTTGGCGTGCTTCTCTTTCAACTTCTGAACTTAATAAAGGTGTATGCATATCAGATGGTTGATATGTCGAAGGTTTACTCTCGCTATATCTACGCTGTAATCAGTGTGATGCTATACCTCCTTCTTACCGTTCAATTTTCTGGATATCCGCCAGAGAGCTACTGGTATAGCTTCGTCTACTTTGCAATCTTTAATATCGCCGCAGTATCGATCTTGACTGCTATCATAGGAGGCGCACGTGTACTTTCGCCCTCTTAAAGACGATGTAATGCTATACTTTAAACAGCGAGGCAGGTTTGCTTGGCTTGTTATCCTTATTATATGCATCCTACTTAGTGCTAGGCTTCTACACCTTCAGCTCTTTCAGTATGAGGAGCTATATAGATTATCGGAGAACAATCGTATCCGAGAGGTGCAGGTGCGTGCGGATCGTGGATTTATTAAAGATCGTAATGGCGTACTGCTCGTAAAGAATACCCCTGGCTACGAGATGGAGCTTGTAAAAGAGGACTCTAAAGATGTAGCGAAGCTGGTGGACAACCTCTCAACTATTATCGACATAGACAAGAGAAGTGCTATGCGGCGTATCAAACGCTCGTATATATACGAACCGATCCGAATTGCTCGTGGGCTTGATTTCGAGCAGATCTCATATTTTATGGAGCGCACCGCCGAGTATCCTGGCGTTCAATTTACGGCAGACCCTCTGCGCAGCTATATAAACAACAATATATTTAGCCACGTAGTCGGCTATCTGGGCGAGGTGTCGGAGCAGGATGTGCTTACTCTGAAAGATTACGCCGCTGGCGATATTATCGGCAAGAGTGGCATTGAGAAGCAGTACGACATGCTTTTGAGGGGTAAAGACGGCTCACGTATCGTAGAGGTGGATAACGTTGGCAGAGTTATCGACGTTATGAGTGAAACGCCGTCGGTACCAGGGCAGAATGTGATCCTGACGCTAGATTATAGATTGCAGCTCTATA
Source organism: Deferribacteraceae bacterium (assembly GCA_031285415.1). Classification (GTDB taxonomy): domain Bacteria; phylum Chrysiogenota; class Deferribacteres; order Deferribacterales; family JAISNW01; genus JAITWF01. Next base: position 2,190 of record JAITWF010000024.1, on the reverse strand, counting down.
TAGATACGATATTGCAGGGTAGACAAGGCTCGGTTGTGGTGCTGGATGGTAGGGATAACTCTGTTGTAGCGTTATACTCCGCCCCTACATTTGATTTAAGTATGTTTAACCCTGCTATAAGCGATGAAAATTGGAAGAAGTTGATAAACGATCCTCGTAAACCGCTGGTGAACCGCCCTATCGAGGGCGCATATCCTCCTGGCTCAGTCTTTAAGATCTTAGGTGCTGTGGCAGGGCTTGCGGAGGGGACTGTTACCCCTGAAACGACCTTCACCTGTGGTGGATCGTTTAAGGTGAACCCACAGAGTACGATAATTCACAACTGTTGGCTGCGAGAGGGGCATGGCAAGATGAACTTGGTCGATGCAATCTCAAACTCTTGCGACGTATACTTCTATAATATGGGCTCGCAGCTCGGGATAGATAAATTTCATGAGTACTCTTCGGCGTTCTCTCTCGGGCGGTTGACTGGGATCGACCTGCCAAATGAGCGCACAGGGCTCTTTCCATCTAGGGATTGGAAGCAGCGGTATCTAAAGGAGCCTTGGTATCCTGGGGAGACTGTGAATATCTCGATCGGGCAGGGGTATACCACCTCGACGCCGTTGCAGGTGGCTACGATGATATCGTCGATTTTCAACGGTGGCAATGTGTACGCCCCTCGTATCGTAGAGGCTACGGAGGATCCGATAACAGGCGATATAATGGTTATCGAGCCACAGCTAACAGCTACATTTCCAGTGTCAGAGGAGATCCGTAGCCTTGTTATGAGCGCATTGGTGAAGGCTGTAGACGATATGCACGGCACCGCTTGGCGTGCAAGGGTTGCAGGGATGAAACTAGGTGGAAAGACCGGCACAGCGCAGGTTGTGAGCCTGAAACGTGTCGAGAATATGGAAGAGGACGAGATCCCTGAGCAGTGGAGGGATCACAGCTGGTTTGCAGGGATCTTTCCAGAGGAGGCTCCTCGATATACTGTAGTAGTTATGCTAGAGCATGGCGGATCGGGTGGCAAGAGTGGCGCACCTGTTGGTGGGGCGATTATGAATAAAATGTTGGAATTGGGCTATGCTACAAGACATTAAGAATATATTTAAAAGATCAGACTACTTTCTGCTGCTGATCGTCATGATTATGGCTGTGATAAGCTACTTTGCCATATATAGTGCAGTGTACGACACCACAACAGGGCTTGTTCGAGGGAACGCCGCACGACAGCTCAAGATCTTTGGCTTCGGCTTGATAATATTCTTTGCTGTGTCGTTTATCGGCTACAAACGCTTTGTCCGATTTGCGATACCGCTCTATATAATAGGCTGTCTTGCGCTAGTGTTAGTAATCTTGAAGGGCGATGTTGGAATGGGCGCAAGGCGTTGGATCTTTGGCGTGCAACCATCGGAGTTCTTTAAGTTTGTATGGGTTGTGATGTTGGGCTGGGTCTTTATGGATCTGGAGGCGCAGAGTATCGGCTTCTTTAAGTTACTCAAAAAGCTCGTCTGGCTACTGCCCCCCTTTGGGCTTGTTTTTTTGCAGCCAGACCTTGGTACAGCGATGACGTATATTGCGGTATGGGGGATTGTGGTTGCATTTCTAGGCGTTCGCAAAGAGATCGTTGCGCTATTTGTGATACTTTGTATGTTTGCCGCCCCTGTGATGTGGAATAAGATGGCAAACTATCAGCGTATGCGAGTGATCAGCTTCCTTGCTCCAGATAAATACTCTGGCGGCGGTGGATATCAGGCACGGCAGTCGAAGATTGCGATCGGCTCTGGCGGACTGACAGGGAAGGGGTATCTGAAAGGGACGCAGGCGCATCTGAAGTTTATGCCAGAGAGACATACAGACTTTATCTTCTCTGTAATAAATGAGGAGAGGGGCTTTGCAGGGGGGATAGCGGTTATTGCGCTGTTTCTGCTGCTGCTATCGAGGGTTATGATGACGGCGGTGCAGTTTAAGGAGGCGAGGGGGAAGGTCGTCTGTGTGGCTGTAGGCGGATTTATACTATTTCAATTCTATATAAATGTGAGTATGACGATGGGGATCGCCCCTGTGGTGGGGGTGCCTCTGCCTCTGATTAGCTACGGCGGCTCGTCACTTGTGACGTATATGGCGATGTTGGGGCTAGTAAACTCGGTGTATATCTATAAAGATACGCCGATGGAGGTGTGATCTGGAAGGGGCAACCAAGGT